>NZ_JAKJSN010000034.1:0-61422 GCF_050337005.1 Photobacterium japonica
GTATACGGCATTGTATTTAAATTACAAATTGTGCATCCTTCGGATGCTGGGGCGAGATTACTAATTGGTAAATGCAATGCCTATATTCACCCCTGACGAACCAATAAATATAAAAGAACACCCCCTAATACTAAGTGATGAGGTTAATGCTCACTGGGGTGCTTACATAAATCAAACTATTGAACTACCCGCAAGATAATGCGCCCATAATCATTTAGGTGTGATTTGGGTGTGTTAATTTCATCTATGTTTACGATTAATGATTCGATTTGACCTTGATATTTCTATTAATATACTTCAAGGCTTACTATAATTAATTTTTGGCTTAGGAATGGATGTATTAGTTTTAATAGTGACAATTACTTTAATTGCTTACGGATGGCATTACTACGATTCTAAGGGGCTTTGTTGATCAATTCAGATTCTGAGCAGAGAACTCCCATTTTTACGAGCGGTTAATCTGCTTGCCGTGTTTCAGGCATACCTAGCCTTGTGAGCTTATTTAACGCTCTAACACCAGCGTAAGACTCTGCTACTTGTGCATCATAATCTCTCATCGACAACGAGGGATTGATCAGTTTCTTATAACGAGACATACCAGTCTCGGAGATTGAACGAGAATGATAGCCTGATATGGATTTCCAATGTTGATTACAGCCATGAATTCGTTGGTTCGCCACCGCATGATTTCTTGGATGCCCATCCTCCCAATATGCTGCACCTGTTCTTGGCGGTATCAGTGCATTGGCTTTTTTACTCATGATTGCTTGATAGCACCGACGGGAATCATAGGCTCCGTCACCCGATATAGCCTTAATTTTTCGGTGAGTTTGTTTAAGTAACTCTGGCAATACTTCACTATCAGTGACATTAGAGAGGGAGAGTTCGGCCGCGACAATTTGATGGGTAACAGCATCAACGGCAATGTGTAATTTTCGCCATACTCGTCGTTTGTCCTTACCGTGTTTTTTCATATGCCATTCACCTTCACCGAATACTTTGAGGCCCGTTGAATCAATGGCTAGGTGACGAATTTCGCCCCTGACTGGCATTTTGATGCTGATATCGACAGTCTTTGCCCTTTTACTAATACTGCTGTAATTAGGGCACTTTAAAGGAACATTCATTAAGGTAAAAACCGAGTCCATGAAACCTTGCAGTGAACGAAGTGATAAGCGGAAGATGCTCTTCACCATCAGTGCCGTTGTTATTGCCGTATCAGAATACTGGAAACCTCGACCTCGCCGACCATGATGAATTGAGCAATTCCAAGCTTTAATCGCCTCTTCATCGACCCAAAAAGTAAGCGAACCTCGGTTGATAAGAGCCTGGTTGTATTCTTTCCAGTTATGCGTTCGGTAAGTGGCTTTGTTCTTCTTCATCTATTTCGTCCAGTACAACATCCCACCCAGCAAATCATTAAGGTTGAAATGCGTGGGTGCATGTTGGTTGTGGGTTAAATCGCATTGCCGATCATTCAAAACGGACTCGGACAATGCCCATGAATCGGCTCGCCGGTGGCTGGATGAATAAAGTCAATCTCACTGGCATGCAGCATTAACCGCGTGGTATGGATAAGTGTGTTATCCGCGTCCATGTAGGTACGCGATTCTGGGGTGTTATAAAGATCGCAGCCCAAAATAGGATGGCCAAACTCAAGGCTGTGGATCCGCAGTTGATGAGTACGGCCAGTCACCGGGCTGTATTGCACTAACGTTCTTGGTGGGTTATCCAAACGCTCGATTACCTGATACTCACTGATGGCACTTTTGCCTGTCTCGTGGCAAATTTTCACGCGAGGAAACAGTGCGGCATCTTTGGCTATGGGCGCAGAGATTTGGCCACAGTCCGTATCCACCCAGCCTGCTAACATCGCAAGGTAACGCTTTTTCACTGTTCGTGCTTGAAACTGCTGATTCAGACTTTTTGAAGCCACAGGGTTAAGTCCCACCACCATCATGCCTGATGTGCCGAGATCTAGCCGATGTGGCAATTTTGCTTCTGTAAACGCTGGCGTTGCTTCTTCAGTCGGTGTCGCGCTTTGACCGTTCACTAAACGGTAATGTACGGAATCCCAATTCAGCGGATTTTTGCCGGACAAACTGAGTAAGCCACTGGGCTTATTAATCAATAAAATATCATCATCTTGATACAGGATCTCGACGCGATCCTGGCATGTTGGTGCCACAAAATGATCAATGATTTCACTCGTCGTAGACGTGTCAGATGTCGACATGTAAGGGGCCTAGTGTAATAACAAAGAAAGGCCCTGATTATAGTGTTGTCAGGGGCGCTGGCCACTATTTTGTCGCTAAACGGGTTTCATTCCGATGGGTATATGCCGTGTGTGTTTTCCCTTTACTCTCCGTTGGGGAGTATGGTAGGAAGTGCTGTAAGTATATAAACGTCGTTCAGCCCGGCGTTTAGCACAGAATCAATAACAAGGATTACCGTAAATGCTCGTTTTTAACTGCACGAAAGCAGCGGCAGACTTTTTCACAGTAACACGCAAAGGGGAAAAGGTTTCGGCACTTGAACCCGCGCCGCATAAAACCATCGCAGAGTCGGTACAAAATCCCATATTTCCTGATGATGTTGATACGACAGAAAGTGGCGGGTTTCAGTGGCAATGGGTGATTCATTGTGTCTCGATTAAACGCAAAAAGTATCTGATGGTGATGGATTATCACAGCCGTTTTTGCGTCACGCTACTAGCGGGAAAAAAGGGGGATATCAACGCGTTTTTAAATACGTTTGAACCGATGTTAAAGGCCTGTTTGCACAGTCTTGCCGATGAAGGCGGTATCAATAACACTGAGATTCTCAGCCTCATCAATCATTACGATAGAGAGATAAACGGTTGCGCTTTTCATCCACGCAGTGACCGAAGCGTTCAAGCTCATATCAACGATGTACACTGGCATCTTGAGCGTCATTGTTATGAGGATGGGATGTTGCTGGAAGATGTGGACTTACTGGGCTTTAATCTGTTTTCAGGCCAGTTCCCTCGCAAAAGTAAAGATAGAAACGCGTACTTTTTCCCCAATGAGGAGCTGGTGACGCGATGGCAACAATGGGCAATGGCGTCTAAGCCAATAGAGACAAGTAATGTATTCCTTCTCAGTGATTATAAAAAGTAGGGAGTAAGGACGCATAAGGCACTGATAACCATGCCATGTCAGTTTTCCGCAAGCGCTCACCGAACAGTACGCTCTCGTGAAATGTCTTTTTCTATCTTTTCATCATGGTTGTCATGATCAATGCAGGGTCAAGCATGGCGACGTAACGCTTTTTCACCGTCTGTGCCTAAATCTAACCGATGTGGCAGTTTCGCCTCAGCAAAAGCCGGCGTGGCTTCATCGGTTGGAATTGATGAATAAAAGGTTTAGGGCGAGGACCCTAAACCTTAATACTGTGCTACTGGGCGATACTTAGCGCATCAAAAGGCTGCCCAGGAGGATTGCTATACATCGTGCGTAATACGCGCTCTGCATTGTGATTAAACGCACCGCCATTACCAAAGCCATCAAAGTGATTGCTCATGCCAAGGGCGTGGCCTAACTCATGCAGGGTCACTTCATCAGAAGCAACCGTTGTGCAGCTAGGATCTGGGTTTGCGCTATCGATATTGATCCAGCTGAATGTATCGCCGACAGGTTGGATGATGCTGTAATCCAGTTTAACACTGTGTGCAACAATGTTAGTCGTCATTGGTCCGGTTGATACTGTCCCCGAACTACAAGGAGAGAGTGCGGTACCTTGACTCCAAATGAAACCCCACTCCGTAGGAATATTTGAGTAATCAATATTACTTATGTCGCTGATATCCAGCGTGATCACGCCTTTTCTATCAAATAGCGGGTAGCCGATTAAGCTTTCTGCTTTGTCCATTGCGCGGGTAAAACGTGGATCTTCAGCATTCAGGAAATAGACAGGGATAAGTTTCCCCTGAGGCCAACGTGTTAAGTTGGGAGCCTCATCAGGCGCGCTACCGTCCTCAAAACAATACACGCTGTAACATGTCGCCCATGTAGGATCTATTTGCCCCCAAGCGCCATGAATATTTTGAGTACATAGGCCCCCTGCGGCGGTATTGGTGCATTTTACAATTTCAGCAATGTTTGAATCTGGTACAGGGCTGTCATCACTATCACTGCCACCACAACCCGCCAGTAGGCCCGTAGCGAGCATCAAAGGGAATACATACTTCATAAACTTACCACTCCAAAACGTATCAAAAACAATAATTCCATTTCTATCTATGAATGCATCAATAGGGAATCTGGCGGATTATATGCGAATTTTCAATAATTTGAAGTTGTTTGATGTCTTTATGCTGCATTGTGGGGGATAAATTATCCGTACCCAGATACGGCTATTCAGCCCTGACGCTCCGACTTCGCGATAGCGTATTGCATCCACACATGGCATTGAATGCAATACAGCGCCAAACCATACACGCTAAGCAGCAAGGCAAGAAAGAGGAAGTCGGTGTAAAGGCGACACAGCACACTCCCAATCATCAGTGTCGCCATGGTGCGGGTGAATTTCGGTTGTGGGTCAAACCGCATTGCTGGCCAATACATCATAAATTTAGCGGTAAAAATTACGTATACGATATTATTAACAACGTCCATGTTGTCTCCATCAAATCGAAGCCTATGTTCCCGTCAATATATATCGCAATCGAGTATGGATGATGGGTGCGTGGTTGATGTGTGGTTGATTTTTGTACAAGTGCGAGTGGTGTCATCTTGTGGCGAGAAACTTAATGCTTTGCTTTTCATCACATAACCACCGTACGCATAATGGTCGGATGCGCAGGTGATAGATGACAAAGGAAAAATAAGCATGGCATGGGCAAAACGGATAGCTTGTGGATTGGGGATGGTGTTGGGCGTGGGATTACTGTTCCCTGCCACCACGGTGATCCCCGTGCAAAATGCGCAGTGTAATGATTGGAACCACAAAACCTTTTGGTATGAACCGTGGGGCTCGTCGGGTACGCACAAAGGTATCGATATTTTTGCCAAGCAAGACACACCCGTGATCGCAGCCAGCAGCGGGGTGGTACTGTATGCTGGCCAGCTACCGAAAGGCGGCAATGTGGCGGCGGTGCTGGGGCCGAAATGGCGCGTGCATTATTACGCGCACATGGCATCCGGTGCCGTGTCAGTGGGTGATTGGGTATCGGCTGGCGAGGTCATGGGGACGGTGGGCCAAACGGGCAATGCCAAAGGCAAACCGGCGCATCTGCACTATTCGGTGCTCACTGTGGTGCTGTATCCGTGGTTAGTCACCACCGAAACCCAAGGGTGGAAGAAGATGTTCTATCTTGATCCGGTTAAGGCGTTTGAACGCTGTCAGGGGTAATGGGGCAGGGAATGAAATGTATAACACGAGTAGTCATCGTACTGGGGATCTTGCTGCTGAGTTATGTTGGCTGCGTGGCAGGCAGTATTGCATGGTATGCCGAGCGCACCTTAACCGCCTCCACCCATTTAGTGCGTGATGCCGGTATCAATACCCATAACAAAACCAATACTGTGCCCTTGGCCGATGCGGCGATTGTGTTGGGCGCTGCAGTATGGGATGGTCAACCTTCACCTGTGTTTGAAGAACGGATTAAACACGGGATCTGGTTGTATCAGCACCAACGGGTTAATACCTTGATTTTCACTGGTGGCGTTGGCGCGGGGGATACCCAAACGGAAGCGCAGGTGGCAAAAGGGTACGCTATTGCGCACGGTGTGCCTGCATCGGCTATTTTGCTGGAAGGACGTTCAAAATATACCCGTGAGAATTTGCAATTTGCCAGTGAAATGACAGTAAAAGCGAACTTGAATACCGTGCTGATTGTCAGCGATCCACTGCACATGAAACGCGCCATGCGGATGGCGACAGATTTTGGGTTGCAGGCCAAACCCTCTCCGACACCCACGACCCGTTATCAGAGTGTAAAAGCCAAAGCGAAGATGTTGTGGTCTGAAACCAAGTATTACTTGGGGTATGTATGGTTTGGTTGATGTTCAATGCGGGATCCACGCTACCGGTGAATCCCGCATTACTCAGTCAACTTAGCTTTGCTGGCGCTTTTTGTGGCGGTATAAATCCATGTCGGCATCATGCATGGCGCTGTTTAACGTGTCATAAGCGTCAAACTCAGCCATACCTGCTGAAAGACTGACAAAAATGTCGTCCTGAACGGGGGTTGAGGCGAGTATGTTATTCACCTTTTCTAATTTTCTTTCGATGCTGAAGGCGTTTTTGTTGATCGCGATGATGATAAATTCATCGCCACCGTGGCGGATCACAATGTCTTCATCCGTAAAGGTATTTTGAAGGGTTTTCGCAATATGGGCGATGGCCAGATCGCCCATGTGATGCCCATAGGTATCATTGATCTGTTTGAGTTTGTTCCCGTCAATGGCAATGAGCACATGCTTTTTGGAGGCCGTGAGTTTTTTCTTCAGTCTTTTAGACTGAAGTACTTTTCGGTTGTAGCACCCCGTTAATTCATCAATCATACTGTCATGCTCTAACTTTGATTGCGCCGCTGCCTTTCTGTTATACAGTTCGACCACATAGAAAAATGAACCAAAGATGACGGCGCCAGACAAGAAAATTAAGACAATCGGCAGATAGGAGATATAGATCACCATGATGACCTTGTTGTCTAACGAAAAGGCCATTTTGTAAGAGAACGATGTTGATTCGGTGAAGTTGTGCATATTCAGGTACAAGATGCCCTTTTCCATGTGGTGGGAAAAATGGGACATGGTGGTCATCGGAATGTCCGAAAAATGAATATCCGTTTGCACGTCACCAATATTTTTATTGTGCAGGTGGATTGGCGCAATCAATGTGATAGTTAATATATTGGTGTCTTTATCAATATGCGGTTCACTGAAGACGATGTCATCGTCTAAATCCTTCGTTTTGATATAATGGGTACAAGCTCGGAATTTATCACAATATTCTTTTGAAAAAAGATATTTAACATCAAACTGGCCATTTTCCAAGAACAACATTGGACGTGAAGAAATCACCGTATTGTACGGATGAATTTTGATATAAATTAAATCAAACAGGGATATCCATGACGGCTTATTTTTATAGATAGACTGAGATTCTGAGTATATCGACTGAATGAGCGCACTATTTTTGGCTTTTTCAATATCACTGCTGTAGATGTTACCATCAAAGACGACATCATGCGTGGGTTTATTATCTGCGACTTGAGAAATAAATTTTGAATATAAGTAAACTTGCGCTTTATTCGATTCAAAAGTATGGATCACATGTTTATATCGGTCGCTATAATGCGTGAAATATAAGTAGCCAAAAATAAGGGTGGTGACTAGCGTTAAAGTGAACGCAATGCCACAATATTTATGATTCTGTTTTACTGTCATTTTTTGTTGTTTTTATTGTTGAGCTTTTGTTCTAATTTTATCCTCTTTGAAGGGATAGGGAAAGTCCACTATTCCGTATATGGCCGTCATTATCAAAGGATTTGAGTCAGAAGCCCCTAGGGCTACGGACTGCCCTGGCTTACCCCCTGTTTAAGTTTCGCCAACACGGCGCTTTTTTCACCATCTAACACCACATTGCCGTTATCTATCACGATCACCCGTTCAACCGCGTCTAACAGGCTGGTTTTGTGCGTAAACAATACGACGGTGTGGGTGTTATCCAATCCCATCAAATAGCGTTTTACATGATGTTCAGCAGCGTTATCCATTTGGCTGGTGGGTTCGTCCCAAATCAATAGGTGTGGCTGACGCAATAGCGCTCGCGCAAGGCCAATAGCTTGTCGCTGTCCGCCGGAGAGTTGCAGTCCGCCTTCGCCGACTTGGCGATCCAATCCTTCTGGTGCGTGCTGGGTAAATCGGGTAACGCCCGCTTGCTCGCATGCCAGTGCAATCTCGGCATCGGTGGCTTGGGGATGCCCCAAGGTGATGTTGTCACGAATACTGCCGTAAAACAGAGTGATGTCTTGCGGTACGCAGCCTATCTGGCGGCGTAATGCCAGTGGGTGTAACTGCTGAATGTCGGTGTGATCAAATCGTACGGCACCACTGGACGGGGAATACAAGCCACACAACAGCCGCTGTAAGGTGGATTTCCCCGCGCCGATTTTTCCGATGATGGCGACTTTCTCGCCGGCAGCAATCGACAGAGTGATCCCGTTGAGCACGGGGCGAGGGGGCGCGGTGCCACTTGATAAGGACATTGAGGCTGCCGCTGGATAGGCAAAGTGCACGTCTTCGCAGGCCATGGCGCCAGTGAGGGCCGGTTTGTCGAGGTAATGCCGTTGCGGCGTGACTTCTTCCGGCATCGCCATGATGTCATTCAAAATCCCTAAGGCCGATTTGGCCTGCTGATAACGGGTCGAGAGTTGCGCCAGTTGCACCAAGGGCGCAAGAGCACGGCTGGTGAGCATCGACACCGCAATCAGTCCCCCCACGGTCAGTTGTCCGGCCGTAATCAAATACACGCCCACCACAATCACCGCTACGGTGACGCTTTGCTGGGTAAAGCCTGATAGGTGCGTGAGCGCATCGGTGAGGCGGCGGGATTTCACGCCCCAGTTGGCCATGTGCGCGATAGCTTGTTCCCATTGGTATTGAAAGTGGTGTTGCGCCCCTTGTTGGCGCACGGTTTCTAATCCCGCGAGGCTTTCAATCAGGTTAGCGTGTTTCTGGCTGGCCAGTTTCGATCCTTGTTCGATGCTGGTGCGCAGTGGCCGTTGTATCAGCACGCTAAACACGATCAGTAAGGCCATGGCGACAATCGGCACCCAAATTAACGGCCCCGCAATGGCGCCGATGACGGCCAAAAACAGCAGGG
This sequence comes from Photobacterium japonica, assembly GCF_050337005.1. Taxonomy (NCBI): domain Bacteria; kingdom Pseudomonadati; phylum Pseudomonadota; class Gammaproteobacteria; order Vibrionales; family Vibrionaceae; genus Photobacterium; species Photobacterium japonica. Next base: position 8,854 of record NZ_JAKJSN010000034.1, read on the forward strand.
CAAAGGGCAAGTCAATCAAGGCCGCGACGGTGGCTGAGGTGAACAGGTCACGAATGGACTCGAACTCCTGCAAATGACGGGCAAAGGCCCCGACAGACGGCGGTTTGGCGGCCAGTTTGATGGCCATCACTTTGCGATAAATGGCGGAGGACATCAGTAAATCCGCTTTCTTGCCCGCAATATCAAGAAAGTGGCTGCGCAGTCCTTTGAGCAGTAAATCAAACCCAAAGATGATCGCCATGCCACTCACTAGCACCCACAGCGAATCAAAGGCTTGATTGGGCACCACGTTGTCGTACACCAAGCGGGTAAACAGCGGGGTCGCCACCGCAAACAGATTAATCAATATTGAGGCGATCAATACATCATGGTAAATGCCTTTGGATTGCCACAGCGTGTGCCAAAACCAGTGTTTGTCGTTGCTTTTTTCGGGGCTGCGGGCATCAAATTGAAACTGAGGTTTGAGCAGAAATACGCGATGCAAAAATACCGCATCAAATGCCGCGATATCGACCCAATAGGGAGCCGATGACGATGTCAGTGGCTCAGAAGCAGAAGAAGCATCTGAAAACGAAGGCCTAGTGGGCTCGGTAGCGGGTAACACGGTGCAAGGCGTGATCTGCAGCCGTTGTTGTTCAACGTCTATCGCCAGAATGACACAGGCTTGTTGTGCCGACAGTTGCGCCACCAGCGGTAACAGCATGGGGGTGATTTGGCTGACGGTGAGCGCGGTGTCTTTGGCATCCAGTCCGGCGGTGTGGGCGGCTTGGGTGAACAAATGTGGCGGTAATGTACCGTGTTTCAGCGGTAACCCTGCCAGCAAACTGTCCGGCGCGGCAGGGCGCTGATAATGACGGCAGACGGTGATCAGCGCCTGTAAAAAGGGATCGTCAGTCATGGGTTGTCTCCATGGCAAACCCTTGCATGCCCTCAACACCGAGCGCGGACAGGGTTTGGCGTTGCACGTGCGTTTCGACGCGGGTGGCGATGGTCATGATCCCCAAGTGCTTGGCATTGCGGATGAGGGCAAGCAAGGCATCTTTTTGAGCGTCATCGTCCAAGCGGCGCGTGTAAGCAAAATCGAGTTTGACGTAGCGAGGGTGATAATGGCGTAAGTAGCTGACGGAATTAAAATGTGCGCCGTAATGGTCGATGCCGTAAGTGAACTGGTGTTTATCAATCAACTGGCAAAGGGCCTGCACCGCCTTTGGGGCATGGATAAAGGCACTTTCGGGCAGTTCAAAAATAAGTTGTTGGCTGAGCGTCGGATGTTGGCTCAGGTAAACATCCAGCCATTGCAAGAATCCCCCTGCTTGCAGGGTGTGGTTGGCGATATTCACCGCGACAAAAGCCGACAAGTTCGACAAAGCACCGCCCGCAAGGGCGATCACATAGCAGTCAAAAAAGGTGGTTTCTCCTAAGGCTTCCAGCGCCGGTAAAAATTGGCTGGCGTGATAGGTTTTCCCTTGCCGGTGCAGGCGGGTGAACAACTCTTGGTGCAACGGCTGGCCGCTGGGGGTATAGGCGGTTTGGTAGTGAACATCCATGGTGTGATTGTCAATCGCGTGTTGGCACAACTCCAGCCATTGTTGTTTCCCCCATTGGTGCTGTTCAAGGTGCACGTCATTGCCGATCACGGCGACATGATCACTGTGTTGCTGCGCCAGGGCGAGGGCATTGTCACACTGGGCTAACAGTTGCGGTACGCTGCTCGGCGGTAAGGTGTTTGTTGTAGAGAAGCGGGTTGTCGAGGAGCCAGCTGTTAAAGGATCGACGGTTAAGCTGTCGGATGCGGCGGGCGTTTGTGCATTTTTTACCACCACGCCAGCGGTGACATGGCCTTCCGCGTCAGGGGCATGGGCCAGCTGCACTGCCGTCAGATCGGCCACCAGCGTACGAGCGCGTGCTGACAGTGCCTGCGGTTCGGCCTCGGTGATGATCAATAAAAACTCATAGTGGCTGAGTCGCCCCACGGAATTCGCGGTGGCGTGTTGTGTGGAATGGGGGCTGACGGCTTGCGTCAGGGCTTGGCCGAAGGCGCCCGTCAGTTGAGCGGCGAGTTCATATTGATTGGCTTGGCGCAGATGCTGGATGGCGCTGGCTTTGAGCAGAATAAGGCCACCTTGCGTATCGGGTTCTAACCAGGCTTCTAATTGCAGCAATAGCCAACGACGGTTCCCCAAGCCGGATTCTGGATCTTGATAGGCCCGTTTGCGGAGCACATCGGCTTCTTGTGCTTGTTGGGTTTGGTGTGCTTCCAATTGCTGGGCCATGTGATTGAACGCGGTTACTACGGCATGCAGTTCGCGGGTGGCCGGCGGTGTTAACGGGGCGCCAAAATGGTTATTGGCGATCCCTTGGGCGTTGCGTTCCAGTTGGGCCAGCGGGCGTTTGACCAAGCGGTTGAGCAATATGTTCAGTAAGATCAGCCCGATCAGTAAACATCCAACAAAGGTGGATAGCAGAGTCAGGCTGCTTTGCCACAGTTTGTCGTAAGCCATTGCTGGTTGGGTGGTGACCGATAACGTGCCCAACTGTAACCAGCCGCTGGTTAAGGTGGTGGTGCGGGTTTGGGTGGGGATGTCGACCCACTGTTCAAAGAAAGCCGGCACGCGATCGGTAGTAGCAGGATACCGACGGGTAATTTGATAGGCGGGGTCGAAAATATCCAAGGTAATTTGTTGGTAGTAACTGCCATCAAACACCACATTGATTGCCGCTTCCATTGCCACGGTGTCGCCGCTTTTTACATAGTGCGACAACGGCAGGCCGATGGCCTGAATGGCATTGTCGAGTTCTGCACTTTGCTGCTCAATCAGAAAGCTGCGGGTGGTGTTCAGTTGGCTGTAGAAAATCCCCGCCAACAGCAAGACGAACAAGACCAGTAACCAGAGGAATAAGCGGTTATACAGGGTCATGAGAGAATGACCTCACTGCCCACGATGTGCTGCTGATAATGCGGTGAGGGCACGGAGAAGCGATGGGTATAAGGGGGGATGATCGGTTGTGCCAGTTCTTGGCGACGAAAACGCGCGCGCAGTTGTTCCCATTTTTTGATTTGGCGGGCTTGGCCGACCGCTTTCCCTTCGCCGCGTTGTTTCATCAGCCACAATTGGCTGCCGTTAAAGCTGTAGATCGGTTGCAAATCGTGCCGCTCATTGGCACGTAAAATTTGTGAGGTGAGGTTATCCAACAGCAGCGGAATGGCCGCTGGGGTCGGGTAGTAGGCCAGCACCATGTGGAATTGATTTAAGCGCAGGGCTTTGACGTAAATCAGCCGTAACTTGTTGTCTTCAATCCCCAATTCTCGCAGGGAAAAGTATTTGGCAATGCTAAATTCTTCACAGTCCCCCGCGCCCACCCCCAGAAATTCCAGCGGGGTGGCCCAGTAATCGGTTTTTCCCCAAACGATGGGATCATCTAAAAAGGCCAACGCGTTATAGAACTGATTGACCGATTGTAGCAGGTGCTGGTCGTGTTGTTGGGCTTGCACCGTTTTGATGGTGCTCAACAACTGTCGCCATTGTACGACGCGTTGGCTGGCGGGCTCACCGTAGGCGAGTTTCACCCGCATCACGCTGTGTTGTTCATCCGGGCTGAGCGCCCGTGCGGTATTGGCCGAGAGCCACAGCACTAACAGAATCAGCCAAGTGATTAAGGTGGAAAGGAAATTTGTCATGATTAGGGCTCCGTTGGCTCGGTGCGCAGCGAGAAAATCGTCCACTCATTGAGCACGCTGCCGCGCTCTCCCCGAACACGGGCTGTTACACGGCGACTAAGGGTGTGGGCTTCTTCTTCACTGGCGGCTGAAACGGGTTGGGTGTCACCAAAACCGACGGTACGGATCCGTGCTGGCGTGACACCCAAGGTGGTTAAGTGTTGTCGCACCACCTCGGCGCGGCGTTGGGACAGCGTAAAATTGTAATCGTGGGCACCCACTTGGCTGGCATAGCCTTTCAGTTCGATGTGGGTGTCCGGGTAAGCGGCCAAAAACGCGGCCATTTTTTCGATTTGCGGCAGAAAGTCGGTGGGGATCACCGTGGAATCGTTCGCAAACAGAATGTGCAGTTCGGTGGTGTCGGTGTGCTCTACGATAGTCGGACAGCCATTGTTATCGACAATGGCTGCGTGTGGCGTATCGGGACAGCGGTCGCGGGCGTTGATCACGCCATCGCCGTCATCATCCAGCAAGTCGCGGGACTGTTCGGCCACAGGCGGTGGATCGGCTTCAAGGCTGCATCCGGCAAGGTTTCCAAGCCATAACATCCCCAGCAGCAGGAGTCTGAAAGGCCGTCGGGTGTAACGATAGTGTGTGATTACGTGCTGCTTCATTTGTCTCCTCCTAGCGTACCGAGGTGGACCACGGGGAAGGCACATCCACCCGCATTTCATCCAGCAGTTGGCCGGTGGCATTCAGCACGCGATACTGCGCAAGAATGCCCGCATAGTGCGCATCCAAATAGGATTTGCGCGCTTCAAACAGTTCGTTCTCGGTGTTCAATACATCAAGCAGAGTGCGCTTGCCGATGCGAAATTGTTTTTCATAGGCAATCACTGTACGGGCAGAGGCATCCACGTGTTGTTGCAGGTACAAGGTCTGATTCAGGGCGAGTTCCATGCTGCTCCACGCCAGTTTGGTGCTCTCTTCAAGCTGGCGATAGGCGCGATCGCGTACATCTTTGGATTGGCTTAACTCATAGGCGGCTTCTCGGCTTTCAGCCAAATCAGAGCCGCCGCTGTACAGGTTGTAACGCACACGAATGCCGGCTTTGAATTCGTCGGTGTGGCCGGGGGTACCGTCCAAATCCTCTCCCCATTCTTGTGAGGCTTCTAGCTCGAAGGTGGGATAGAAATTGCCTTTGGCCTGTTTGTATTGATAGTGCGCGGCGTCAATGTCGTTTTTGGCCACAAACAGCACTGGGTTGTTGTCGGTCGCACGAGCGATGGCGTCCGATAAAGTGGCGGGCAAATAGTTCTGATCCACTTCGGGTTTTTCCAGTTGCACGGGCGGGCTGCCGACGGCGCGGAAGAATTCACTTTCTTTGTCTTGCAGGTTATTCCCCGCGGCGATCATATTGGCGTGGGATCGCGCCAGCCGGCCTTCTATTTGCGCTAAATCCGCGGTGGAGCCAATGCCGGAATCGGTGCGTTTTTTGATGTCGCTGAAGATCCGCTGGTGCACCGCGTAGTTATTCTGCGACAAGATCAGCACCTCTTGGGCTTCCAGAATATCAAGGTACAGCTCGGTCACCCGCAGGGCTTTGTTTTGTGCATCGGCCAGCAGTTGAAAGCGTTGGGCTTCCGCTTCGGCCTTGTTGCGTTGAATGTCGTGGTAGGTGATGGAGCCGTCCCAAATCAGCTGACGTAAACTGATGGTCGCATCCAAGGGGTCGTAATCACCGGTGCTGTTGGTGCTGTTATCGTAATCTTCATATCCCGCTCCGGCAGAGACATCCACACTGGGTAAGTAATCGCCCACGGCGGCGCGGGCCGCTTCATTGCGGCTCATGAAGGTGTTGTATGCCCGTTTGATTTCAGGGTTGGTGGCCAGCGTCTCTGCCACCGCTTGTTCGAGCGATTGGGCGTGCACGACGGCAGAGGTCAGGGCTGGGGCGAGGCTGATCGCCAAGGCGGCGGTGATAAACCGACCAATCACCGTGGCACGGGGTGAAAAAGGCAGAAGCCAAGACGTGATGACAGGCATAAGCGTTACTCCCTGAGTGCAGTCTGGCGCACTCTGAGCACCGGATTGAGTAAATATTGCAACACGGTTTGATGACCGGTGATCACATCGGCAGACGCGGTCATGCCGGGAATAATGGGCAGCGGATTGCCATTAGCATCAGTGAAATGCGGTTGGTCAGTACGAATGCGCACATGGTAGAAACTGTTGCCTTCTTCATCGACCGAGGTATCCGCGCTGATGTGTTCCAGCGTGCCCGGCAGGCCGCCGTATTGGGTGAAGTCGTACGCGGTAAATTTGACGATGGCTTTCAGCCCCGGCCGCAGAAAGCCGATGTCTTTGGGGGCGATTTTGGCTTCCACAATCAGGGCATCTTCACTCGGCACGATGTCGATCAAGTCCATCCCTGGCTGGATCACCCCGCCAATGGTGTTGATATGCAGTTTTTGCACCGTGCCATTGACGGGCGAGGTGACCACGGTGCGCGATACTTTGTCTTGCAGACCGATGTGGGTTTGGCGCAGGGCATCCAGTTTGTCGGCCGTTTCATTTAATTCGGCTTGGGTCTCTGCGCGAAAATTCAGGGCAATGTCCAGCCGCTTGTAAATGGCTTCTTGAATGGCCGCTTGCAAGGCGGGGATCTGCATTTTGCTGGCCGTGACATCCCGACGGGCATCATTGACCTGGCGCTTGAGTTTGAGCAATTCCACCCTTGGCACCACGCCTTCATCGGCTAACGGCTTGGTGATGGTGTATTCCTCGTTGGCGAGCGCGTAGCTGTGGCGTTGATTCGACAAGCGGGCTTTGGTTTGGTCTAACTCGCGGGCTTTTTGTTGGATTTGCTGACCGATGACGGAGAGTTGATTGTCCAAACTGGCGAGGCTGTCGCGAAATTCGTCTTGCTGGCGCTGTACCAATGCGGAGTGCTGGTCAGGGAATGTATCAGGAAAGACCAACGCGGCTGGGCGCACGGTGACGGATGTCTGCCATGCGCGGGCCAGTGTTTGTGGTGACATCTTTTGGGTGGTCACACTTTGCAATAAGGCTTGCAGGCGAAGGGCATCGGCGGTTAAACCGGCCAGATCCTGACCGCGCTCCTGTGCATCAGAACGAAAGCGGGTGTCATCAATCTGCATCAGAGGCTGATTGGCCTGCACCGTGTCACCTTCGCGGATTAAAATCGCTTTCACAATGCCTCCCTCAAGGTTTTGCACCACTTGTCGCTGGGAAGAGGGGATCACTTTGCCGTGTCCCCGTGTCACTTGTTCTAACGGTGCCTGCCATGCCCACCCCCCCGCCGTTACCATGAAAATCACCACCACCCACAACAGTACTCGTGCGCGACGGGGCGCCTTCAGCAAAAAGGCCGCTTGAGTGTCATCGGCATACGCCAGCAGTGCTGGGTCGATGTGTCCGGCTTTGTTAATGGCCTGCTGTGCCTGTTCATCGGCTTGCGCTTGATCTTGGGTGTCGCCTGATTGATTAGAATCTGTGGGCTGGTTCATACCGCCTTCTCGATAGGCCTTGGCCTGTGTCTTCATGGTCAGTGTGGGTCTGTGTGTTTGGTTTTCTGCTCGCCTGATCTTAGGTAAGGCAAGAAAAAGACAGCGTGCCGAGAATGGGAATTCTAAAAGCTGAGAACGGATTATCGGTTTTGAAAGGGGAGTTGCTGGTGAGACTACACTAAGGGGATTCACGTCTTCACACGTGTGTCATTCATCTGGTCACGAGACGCGCTATGGCTGATTTGCTTTCATCGCTCACACATACCGTTGTCGACAACAAGGATGCGTCTTCATCATCACTCACTCTGCAGGTGGAGAGCGGAGTGGTTTACCTGCCGCAACCCGATGGTCGCGTGTTGGCGGTCACGGCGCCGAACACGAGGTCGGTTGCCTCTGACCGTCCTGACCCTGAAGCAGTCCAAGCGTCGCCGTTTATTACCCTGTCCAGCGATCGCATTATCATTACAGACGCACAAGCCAAGTATGTCTTGATGGTGAATGGGGAGCCGATGCTGATGGATTGGCCGTGCCCGACCTGTGTATTGGTGGCGCCCTCTGCCCGCGAACAAGCGGCATTTGATGCGGAAGCCTTGCTGGTCAGTGAGTTGGATTCCATCCCCTATGATCTGCAAAGTGGTGCGCTGGCTGAGGTGGATCTGGACGCATTGGAAGCCTTACTGTTGGCTGGCGGTGACCCGACTGAGCTGTTAGCTGCACCGGCGGCGGGTCTACCGGGCGGTGGTGCTGGCGGAGCAGCCGGCGGCGAAACCGCCAACGGTGGCTTTGTGGTGATAGCCTATGACGGGGATGCTACGTTAGCCGAGGCCGGCTTTGATACCCAATATACGCCTGCTGCCCGTGTCAGTGATGATGACATTCCGCCCTTGTTTGCGCCTGCTGGCGGTGAAAGCGGGGCCATGCAGCTCACCGAAGGGGATTTGGACCCTAACACCTATCCGTCCGAGGCCAGTACCAGCGTCATAGTCAGTGCTGGCTCATTACCGCTCGATCCCAGTTCCATCACCTTTGCGGCCAGTGCATTACCGGCATTGCTCGCCACACTGAATCAGACCATTACCTCCAGCGGGCAGGCGGTCACGTTCACCTTTGATGCGGCCAGCAATGCCATTGTCGGCGTGTTGGCGTCTGACTCGGAGGTGGGTAATGCAGGCAGCCCTGTCGTGACGTTTTCCGTGCAAGCTGAAGGGGCAGGGCGGGATGTCACCATTACCGTGACCACCGTGCTCTCTCAACCGATTGATCACATTGGCAACGATACCCTAACCGTGGAATTGCCGCTGCAAGGCACCGATTTAGCCGGTAACCCGTTTGATACCCCAGTGTCGGTGGCGGTGAATATCTTGGATGGTTTTGATCCGCAATTGGGGACAGACACCGGTACCGTGATTGATGAGGCGGATTTCTTGGGGGTCCCCGTATCGGGAAGTATTCCGCTCGATCTCGGCAGTGACGCGATTGATACGTTTGTGTTTCGTCCCGCACAACCGGATTTAGACGGGCTGACCAGTAATGGCTTTACGACCACGGTGCTGGTCACTGGCAACCAGTTGTTGCTGGTGGACAGCCGTGGTGAGCAGGTACTCACTGTCACGATCGCGACGGATGGCAGTTATGTCGCCACCTTGTTTCAGCCCATTGACCAGCTCGTGCGCGCCAATTTAGTGCTGGAATTGGGTGTCATCGCCACCGATTTTGACGGCGACAGTGCCGAGGGCCAGTTAGTGGTGATCACCATTGATGGCAATAGCCCACCGGGAGGCGAAACCGGCGAAATCACCATCATCGAGCCGGATTTAGTCCCCAATGCCTATCCTGCCATTGGCACGGTTGTCATTGATGTCACCGCCGGTATTGACCGCCTCGATCCCGATACGGTCACCATTGATACGCAACAGTTGGCGACATTATTGGCCGAGCTGACTCGTGAAGTGGGTTCCGGTCAGCAGCCGCTTACCTTTACCTATGACTCGGCCACAGGGGTATTAATTGGCCGCTTGGCAAACGGTGATGTCGCCGTGCAGATCACCGTGGAAGCCGTACAAGGAACGAATGGGCAAGATTTGGTGGTGACCACCACATTGACGCAGTTATTACCCCTTGATCATCTTTCCGGTGGTTCAAGTGGCGGGTCCGGCAACAGCAGCGGCTTTGTACAGGTGAATGGCGAGCAAATTGTTATCACCGTACCGATACAAGCCAATGATACCGATGGGGATTTCCTTGATGATCCGGTGGTTGTTACCCTGACCATCAATGATGGCGTGATCCCTGCGTTTGGGGATGATTCCGGCGCAAGCATTACCGACCCGGATAATGTGTCAGGCAGCGGTAGTGGTGGCGAGAGTCCGCCGATCAGTTCGGCCACTGGCACGATACCGGTCGACATTGGCAGTGATGCCATCGACAGCGTGGTGTTTGTTGATAATGATGCCTTGGCGGCGGTGGTCGCGAGCCTGACCAGCAACGGCCGGCCCGTCACGTATCAGGTCGATGACAACACACTGACGCTGTTCTCACAGGAATCCGGCTCTCCCAATCCAGGCACTCCTGCACAGGCCATTCTTACGGTGACGATAGCCGAAAACGGCACCTATACCGTGGTGATGACTGATGCGTTTGATCAACCGGTCGATACCAATCAGGTGTTGTTACCTGTGACCGTGCGAGTGACCGATAACGATGGTGACAGCAGCGAAAGCCAAATCACCCTGACCTTGATTGACGGGGCGGATCCGAGCGGCGGAGAAACCGCGACAGCGCTCAATGTGGAGCCGGATCCGGCCCCTGATCCCGACGGAAACAGCAATGCCAGCGGGTATCCCAGTACCGTCTCTACCCAATGGGTGATCACAGCGGGTGCCGATCGCTTGTTGCCCGAATCCGTCACGCTCGATCCTGCCCAACTCAATGCCTTGATAGCCGATTGGCAAAACAACATCACTTCCGGTGGTCAACCTGTGACCGTCACCTTTGATGCCGCGACCGGCATGCTGAGTGTGGAACTGCAAAATGGTACGCCGGTGCTGACCATGACACTCTCTGCGACACAAGCTCTTCCTGCACAGGCGGCAGATAGCACAACCACGTCCATCAATGATGTGCAAGTCACGTTCGTGACCACGCAATTCTTGCCGCTGGATCACCTTGATATCGCCACCTCGCCGTATTTCACCAGCAATACCGATGCGATGACCTTTACTGTGCCCGTCATGGCCACCGACAGCGACGGCGATAACTTGCTGTCGGCTTCAACCGTGGCCGTCACCATCAATGATGGGGCCTTACCTGCCTTGGGCGAAGGGGCGGGCGTTACCGTTAATGAAACGCAAGATGCCAACCAAACGGTCAGTGGCACCATTGGCATTGACGTGGGCAGTGATGCGATCGCGTCTTTGTTGTTTGCAGCCGATCAGCCTGCGGTGTCTGCCACCAGTGACGGCAATGCCTTGAGCTGGGTGTCGGCGGGGGATCCGGCCGATTCAGCACTGCGCTTGGAAGACGGTGCGGGCAATGCGGTGCTGACGGTGAGCATCAATGCCAGCGGCCAGTTTGATGTGGTGTTGCTCGGCACCTTGGATCACACCGGCACCGATCCCGACTCAAACAGTATTCCGCTGCCTGTGAACGTGGTGATCACCGACAACGATGGCGATCAGGCTGCTGGTGAAATTACTGTCACTGTTACCGATGGGGATGATCCAGCGGGGGGCAATACCGTCGCGGTAGCCTTGGTGGAGCCGGATTTGGTCAATGAGGCAGGCAACAGTGATTATCCCGCTACTGCCACGCAAAGCGATGTGCTCACCGCTGGCTCGGATCGCTTACTGCCTGAGAGCGTGCAAATCACCCCAACGGAAGTCGCGGCGATCCTCGCAGAGCTGAATGCGGAAATTACCGCTGGCGGTGCGGCACTGACGTTCAGCTATGATCCGGCTAGTGGCTTGTTATCCGGTGCGTTAGCCAATGGCACAGAAGTGGTTTCCCTGACACTGACGGCGACACAAGCCAGTAATGGGCAGGATGTTGACTTGACGCTCACGTGGGAGCAACGTGCACCACTCGACCACAATATCAATGGTAACAACACCGGCTTTGTCACGGTAAATGGTGATCAAATCGTGTTGCGCCTGCCCGTACAAGCGCAGGATACGGATGGCGATGTATTGACGACGCCTGTTTCGGTGACGGCCACCAGTGTCGATGGGCCGATCCCGCAATTACTGACTGACACCGGCATTAGCGCCAACGAAACGGCGGATTTGAATGTCACCTTGAACGGCCAGATTGAAGTGAATGTCGGTAGCGATGCCGTGGCGGCCATTACGTTTGTGGTCGAACAATCGGCGTTTGAGGATCTGTTCAGTGATGGGCTACCAGTCCAAACCGAGGTTGTCGGGGGCAACACCCTGAATGGCTTTATTGAACAGAACGGCACGCGTGTGCCGGTGCTGACCGTGGTGATCACGCCTGAGGGATCGTACACCCTGACATTGCTTAACAACTTGGATCATCTCAACGGCGACACCATTACGTTACCGCTGGACGTGGTGGTGACGGACGATGACGGCGACACCAATACAGGCCAAATCACTTTGACGATCACCGATGGTGATGATCCCGCTTTCGGTGACGATTCCGGTGTGGCGCTGAATGAGGGGGATGACGGGAACGCGACAGGCAATGGCACCATTGCAGTGGTGGGCGGCAGTGATGATGTGGTGGCGGTGTTCTTCTCGCCCTCGCAGCCCAGCTTAACCGGCCTGACCAGCAACGGCTTTGCCACCTCTGTAACGGTATCCAGTGTGGGAAGCGGTGGGCAAATTACCGTGGTGCGGGCGGATCAACCGAACATTGTGGTGCTGACCATCACGATCGGCATTGATGGCAGTTACAGCGTCACGCAGTCGCAACCGTTGGACCAACCCATCGATAATCTCAATACGCTGGCACTCAATGTCACGGTGGACGATCGTGACGGCGACACCGCGCAAGGCGTGATCACCGTCACCATTACCGATGGTACTGATCCGGCGGGCGGCAACACGGCAGCGATTGCCTTTACCGAAGGGGATTTGTCACCGTCACCGCCGACCGTGGGCTATCCGGTCTCCGGCAGTAGCCAGATCACGATTGCGGCGGGCGTGGATCGTCTTAACCCTGTCACGATCGCGCTCGATCCTGTACAGATCGCCAACTTACTCAATGAATTTGCTGCCGAAGTGACCGCTGGCGGCAATGCGGTTGTCGCTACGTGGGCAACTTCACCCAATGGCAACAGCGGCGTCGGCACATTAACGCTCACGGCCACGGGAGAGGGAGGCGGCGAAGTAGTCTTGACGGCGGTACTGACGGCCACCCAAAACAGCGACGGTCAGCAGGTGGATATCACCACCGTCGTGACGCAGTTTTCGCCGTTGGATCATAATGGCACCAACGATACCGGCTTAGTACGCCAGCTCAATGACACCATTGTGTTTGATTTGCCGGTGCAAGTGCAGGATACCGATGGCGACAGCCTGACCACACCGGCGTTGATCACCACCACCATTACCGATGGGGTGGATCCGGTGATCAACGGTATTCCCCCGTTACTGGTCAAAGAAAGCGACATTGATACCGGCGGCAATTTCCATCCCGGATCCAACCCGTCCGGCACAGAACAAACCGCGTCTGGCCAGTTGTCATTCAATACCGGATCGGACGCCATCATTGCCTATCAGGTGGATGTCGCTGCCTTTAACACCGCCAATGCAGGCACGCTGACGGCGGGGGGCACGCAGGTGTTGTTGGTGTTCAACAGCGCCGCCAGTACCGCTACCTCACAGCGTTATGACGGGCAGGTCAATGGCGTGCCGATTTTCACGTTAGTGTTGCGGGCCGATGGCAGTTACACCTTCACCTTGTTGGGCGCGTTGGATCATGTGCAGCCCCAGAACGATACCCAATTGACGATGGATTTTGCGGTACAAGCGCAAGATCAGGATGGGGATTTGAGTGCGCCGGTGAATTTGCTGATCACGGTAGATGACGATGTGCCACAAACTGAAGACACAGCGTTTCCGGCGGTGGAAGAAGGCAACACTACACCAACGCTTGATGTGCTGACTGAGCGTGAGGAAGGAGCGGACGATGCCGCCGTGACCGCTGTGATCATCAATGGTGAGCGACAAACCTTAACCGGCACACCCAACCCGCAGGGCTTTTTCCCGTTCGATGTGAATCAGGACGGACAACTGTTAGGGCAGTTGTTTATTTCGCCGGAAGGGAATGTGTTTTTTACCTCGTTGCCGAATGTGGATCACGGCGGCGCCCCCATTGTGGTGAACGTGGATTTTGAGGTGACGGACGGCGATAACGACACCAGCCAAAGCACGCTGACCATCACTATTACCGATGAAGAGCCCGAGCTGGTGGTGCTGCCAGCCAATGGCGAAGAAGATCAGGGGCGGGACGCGGATGGCACGATTGCCGATCCCACCCAAGGCTTGCCGATTACTATGTCGATAGATATCGGTGACGGGGATCGAAACGAGCAAATCGGCGAGGTGTTCATTATTTTACCTGCTGAGCCGCACGGTGACTTTTATCTCAACGGCACGCTGCTCACCCCGGTGGCGGGTTCTTCGCCCGCGCAAGTCTTGATCCCCGCGACCGCCTTTACCGATCCGGATGGCGACGGTGTGTTCCAGTTGCAAGGCGTCACTTTTGTCGGGGATGAAGACTATTCCACCTTTGCCGAACCGGGTAATAAGATCGATTTTACGGTCACCGCGCAGATAATCACCGCCGATGGGGTGGATCACCCGTTGCAGTCTGGCACCTTGACCGTGGACATTCTGGGCATTGCCGATCCGCCGATTTTTGCACCTGAAACCGTGGTGTATTACGGCAACGGGGAAGAAGACGGCCCCAATATCAGCCTTGCCGAGTCCTTCCAAGCCGCGCTGAAAGATACCGACGGCTCTGAAGTGCTGACCTATTTCATCACCATCACTCAAGGGGAAGGTCAGATTGTCGGTGAGGGGATCACCGAAGTCTCGCCCGGGGTGTTTGAAGTGCCCGTGTCAGCCGCCAGCAGTGTGGCGTTGGATCCGATAGACAATTTCAGTGGCGATATTCGCCTGACACTCACTGCACAAAGCCGCGAGCAAGGCCATTTTGTGCCCGGCAATGAAACCGCGCAAACGATCGAAAACCTGCTGGTGAACGTGCTGCCCGTGGCCGATGAAGCCCAGCTTAAAGTACGTCGAGACAGTGGCTTAGAAGACGAACCTATCGCCTTGGCGCCGCTGATTACCCTGACTGAATTGGACGACACCGGTGACGATTTCGGCGTCGAAACCCTGTATGTGCGCCTGTCGGAATTACCCGCTGGCGCCACCTTGGTGCAAAACGGCACGGTACTGACACCGGACAGTAACGGGGTGTACGAAATTCTGTTTGAAGACCTCGATCAGGTGCAGCTCATTCCGGTGCCTGAAAGCAATGTGGATTTTCGCATCAAGGTCGAAGGCGTGGTGAAAGACGTGGTTGATATCACGCTGGAAGACGGCAGTACCCAAACCGTGGAAGATGAGTTTGTGACGGCAGCACAGTTCATCGAAATCGCTTTAACCGGGGTAGTCGACGAGCCGGATTTTGAAGTCGATGGCACCAATTGGGCGGTGGTAAGCGGGGCGTCACCGCCTGCGTTGGAAACCACCATCAAAGAAGATGGCGATGCGGTGCTGGATTTCACTTTGGTCTCGGGCGAAAAGGTCAATGCGCCGTTGGATGAATCCGAAACCCTGACGTTTGTGATTTCCAATATTCCGGAAGGCACCCGTATTTTCGATGCGGAAGGCAATGAGCAAACCTTGGTGTTTGTCGGCTTTGATCCGGCCACCGGCTTGCCGCGCTATGAAGTCAAACTCAGCGGTGAAGACATTGGCAGCCCGGGACAACCGGTCGCCATTACCATTCGTCCACCGGAAAACAGCACGCAAGATATCGTGTTGGATGCCAATGTGATCGTGACCGAGAACGATGGCGATCAGGGTGAATTTGAATTGCAGTTGATCATCAAGATTGAGCCAGTGGTGGATGTGGAAGACTATTCGCGCCAGAGTAACGGGCTGGAAGATCAATTCATTACCCTCAATTGGCAGCCGACCCTTACCGACAGCAAAGAAGTCATTACTGGCCTGACGGTGGGTAATATTCAGCCGGGTTATCAGCTGCGGATCAATGATGGCGGCACAATTACCCCGCTGGTGGTGGACGGCAGCGGCTCAGTGGTGATTGATGCGGCGCAGTTGGCCCAATTGTTGGCGGGCGCGCAACTGCAATTGCTGGCGCCGGAAGATTCGGATCTCAACCTTACGGGGCCGACGGCGATCACCACGCAGGTGACAGTAGAAGAGAACGATGTGGACTCGCCTGCGTCAGATACTAAGGTGGTAAACGGGACGTTGAGCGTCATCATCCGCGCGGTGGTAGAGCCGGATGCCGAACTGGGCGTGCAAATCATCAATGACCAAGGTCAGCCGGAGTTTGTTGAGAGCATTGTCTCGACCGATGGTAACCTGGATTTGACCGGTGCGGCAGGCTCTGACGGTCAGATTGTGTTTGAAGATCTCGACCCGAGCAGTGATGAAGTCATTCAGTCGATTGTCATTACCTTTCCGGATCCGTCTATCGATTTTGTCGTCATCGGCGGTATTAACAATGGTGACGGCAGCTGGACGGTGCCGCAAGGCAGTCTCGATACGATTCAGATCTTAGCGCCGCAAGGCTTTGAAGGCACCGTTGACGTGGCGTTAGCCGCTGAAGTGCAAGATCGCAGTGACGATACCGAGCCGAGTGTCGTGGTGGTGGTCAACAGTACCTTGACGATTGATTTTCAGGGGGATGCACTGAATCTGGATGTGGCGGCGTCGATTGTGGTGCAGCAGGATGTGATCCTTACGGGTACAGAAGATAACGCCGTCAATTTAGCCAATTATTTGAATGGCATTGTGTCGCTGGATACGTCTGGTAACGATCAGCTTAATGATGAATTCTCACTGGTGATCAGCGCAGCCAGTTTGCCATCTGGCGCGTCGATTTCCGGTATGGATTTCAATTTCGTCACCAATGAATACGTCCTGAAACTGGCCGTGCCCACAGACGGTGCGATTGATTTTTCCGGTATCACGCTCAACCTGCCGCAAGATTTTGCCGGTGATTTTCTGCTGGATGTGAAATACGTCAATACCGATATTTCCAGCGGGGATGTAAAAGAAGTGACCGACACCATTGAGGTGCGCATTGATCCGGTGGTGGATGTGCCGAGTCGCACGGGCGATCCCAACCGGGCACCGGAAATCGGCCTGACCGTGGTGGAAACCCAAGGCTTGGATGCGGATCGCCAACCGATTGAAGGCGATACCCCACAGGTGATTTACCCCGATATTGCTTATGAAGACGGCATCATCATTTTGGATGTCACCGCCAGCGTGGCCGACATTAGCACCACAACCTTAGCGGGGCTGGAAACCATTTCGCAAGCGGTGTTGACGGTGGGCAGTCAGGGCGGCACTTTCCTCACCGTCGATGGTACCCCTGTGACCACCTTGACCATCACCGATCCCAGCCAGTTGGCAGATATTCGATATCGGCCACCGGAAGATTTCAGTGGCGATATTGAACTGGGGGTCGCACTGACCATTGTTGATACCGCCGAGTACGATCAAACCCCGGGCGCGGTCACGCAAACCGATACCGCGACCTTTGACGGCAGCATCAGCTTTGAGGTGATTGCGGTCAATGATGAGGTCAGTTTTGTGGGTATCGACACGCCCATCGTAGGCGACGAAGACAGCGGGCCGATCAGCTTTAGCGGCATTCGCGGTGAAGTGGTAGATGTGGATGGCTCCGAGTCGATACTGTCGCTGAAAATCGTCAATGTGCCGGAAGGTTTCATCATAGATGGTGCGGCTAATAACGGCGGCGGCGAGTGGAGTGTGTCGGTGCCTGCGGGCAGCAGTTCGTTTGATTTGGCGGGACTAGGGCTGATTTCACCTAAAGATTTCAGTGGTTCGGTAGAGCTGGGCATTGTGGTGTTTTCCAAAGAAGACAGTTTGGAGTTGCCGGAAGAAAACAGCGCGACGTTTACGGTGCAAGTGAATCCGATCGCCGACGGGGTGGATACCGACATTACGCCGACGGCCTCGGGCACCGAAGATCAGGCCATTGAACTGGTGCTCAATATTGAAGCGCTGGATGATGCCAACAGCTACACCGGCACAGCGGGCAATGTGACAGAGAACCCGCCAGAGACTTTGCAGGTAGAAATCAGCAACGTGCCGGATTCCAGCCAAATTGCCTTGCCTGCTGGCGTGACGGGGACGGCCGTGAACCAAGGGGGCGGCGTGTGGCTGGTGACGGTCGAGGCCTCGCAACTGGCTTCACTGACCTTTATTCCGGGCAACGCCAACAGCAATAACTGGAACGGGGAACTGAACTTGGCGATTCGGGCGGTGGACAACGGCAATGTGGCGACCGATGCATTAGCGGTGTTTCAGACCATCACGCTAGACATTGAAGCGGTGAATGATGCGCCGGTGAATACGGTGCCAGCCTCATTAACCACGGACGAAGATGCGGTATTGCTGATTAACACCCTGCGCATCAGCGATGTGGATGTGGACGAGGTGTCGGTCGGTACCATGACGGTCACGCTGGTGGTCAACAACGGTGTGCTGTCGGTGCCTTCGGGTGCTCCGACGACAGGTATCACCGTCACAGGAGACGGCACAGGCACCTTGGTACTGGAAGGATCACTGGCGAACCTCACTACCTTGCTGACGGCGGGGGTAAATTATCAACCCAACGCCAATTTTAATGGCAGCGACACCCTGCAAATGACCACCAATGACCAAGGCAATACCGGCATCGGTGGCCCCTTAGAAGACAGCGATAGCGTGCCGATCACCGTCAACCCGGTTAATGACGCACCGGTGCTGCCGACCATTGGCGATCAAACCGTGGAAGAAGACACCGCCTTGGTGATCACTGGTTTGAGCGTGAGTGACGTGGACTTTAACGAAGCGGGCAGCACCGGCGTGATGACCGTGACCTTGAGTGCCAACAACGGCACGTTAACCGTCAGCGATACCACGGGCGTGACCATTACCGATAACGGCAGCGGCAACGTGACACTGAGTGGCGATTTGGCTGCGATTAACACTTTGCTCGCCAGCGGAGTGACGTATCAGGGCGCGCCGGATTTCAAAGGGGACGACGTGATCACCGTGGTCGCCAATGATAACGGCAACGTGGGTTCCGGCGGGCCGCAGCAAGCAACCACCACCATCAATGTGACCGTGACGCCCAAACCGGAACCGCCGACACTGGAGCTGACGGTGCTACAAATGGCCGATACCCGCGCGGCGCTGGGGGTATTGGTGCCGCTGTTGGGCTTGGCCGTCACGGCAGCCGATGCGGATGAAACCTTGCTGGTGGAAGTGCGGGACTTGGGCGCAGGCCGTTTGGTCAATGCCAGCGGCAATGAGGTGGGCACAGACTTGGGCGGCGGCAGTTGGCAAGTGCCTGTTGCGCAGTTGGATGATCTGTTCATTGCCAATTTGCCCCAAGGCAGCAATCCGCTCACCGTGGTGGCGATTTCGCAGGAAAGTGACGGCAGTCAGGCCGAATCGACCGCGTTAATTATCAATGTGCGGATGGATAACCTGGCCGAGACGGGCAACGCGGTGGGCGAGGGGGATTCCGACGGCGACAATTTGGTGATTGGTGCAGACGGCAACGAACGGCTGTTTGGTGGCTTGGGCGATGACATTCTGGTGGGCGGCGCAGGCAGCGATCAACTGTTTGGTGGGGCGGGTAACGATACCTTGTGGGGCGGTACCCGCAATGGCACCGGAGACGGCGTGGCCGATACCTTTGTGTGGCAGGCGGGCGATGTGGGCGGCGCAGGCACCAGCGTGACCGACACCGTCAAAGACATGGAAGTGGGGCTGGATCAGCTCAATATCGCCGAAATTTTACCGGATGACGGCAGCAGCGATTTAGATCGCCTGCTCGATAACATCACCGCCAGCGTCGAGAGCACAGACAGCTTACGGTTGGATCTCACCACCGTCAGCGGCGGCAACCCATCGGGTACACAGGGTATTGTGTTAGAAAACGTGGATGTTGCCGGTTTGGGCTTGGAGGCGGGCTCGTCCTCGGCCGATATTATCAATCAACTCTTTACGAGCAATGTGTTCATTGTCGACTAACCTACACAGTGTCTATTTTGTAATCAGTTAATAGCGGTGCAACGGTGAAGCGTGAGGGAGCGGGAATGACAGAGCAAGATCATAAAGGGCGAGCATGGCGCTACCGTTTGTCAGGGGTGACACTGGGAATGTGTTTGTTGAGTCTCATGCCAGTGAAGGCCGCCGAGGGCGTGAGCGATCTGCTGCGATGGCGATTATCAAGCGAGATTACGGTGCCGAAGACGCCGGCATGGCAAGTACGGTTGGAGGCCATTGATTATCAAGGCGAAATGATGCATGCCGACGGTCATTCTATCACGACGCAGGCGGATGTGTTTGCACTGGGCGCAACATGGCGGCCAGATTGGACATTACCCGAGCGTTGGTCGTATGCCATGGCAGTGCGGTTACCCTATGTGGTGATGAGCAGAGAAGTGCAGGGCGCTGCTGCGATGGACAAAGCAAAAGGCAGTGCAAAAGATCGCGCGGATGGCGTGGGCGATATGGTGCTGACCCCCGCGATGTTTGCGTATGCTGTGTCTGACCATTGGCAAACAAACTTACAGTTGTCGGTGTATGCCCCGACCGGCCATTATGACGCCGATAGGCTCGCTAATACGGGCACAAATTATTGGAGTGTCGAACCCTTGTTGGCACTGAGTTACCATCAACCTGTCACTGGCCAGGCGTTTAACATACATGCCAGTTTGGGGTTTAACGCCCCCAATTCCGCCACCGATTATGACAGCGGCGATGTTGCCCGCCTGAGCGCTACGTTTGTGCAGCATGCCTTGTTGCTGGGGGGGCTTACCGGTATTGGTCTAACGGGTGAGGCGTTCCAGCAAATCACGGATGACAGTGGCCGAGGCGCAACCGCAGACACAGACAAAGCGCGCAGCCTTGCGATTGGGCCGGTGTTGAGCTATCAAACACAGCTGGACAACCGCCTGTTGCTCGTAGAGTTTTCGTGGCGGCATGAGTTCCGCAGTGCCAATACGACAGAAGGCGAAAATGTCGCGGTGCGCTTTCAGCTTGAACATTGAGTTAGACCGTACGTGAGCGAATACGTTAACGTCCTATGACCCCCTTCATGCGTTGCCATAAAGACAGCGGCTGATTAGCTTGCCTGACTTTCTCGATGTGCCTATCTTGCGCTATCTCGTCAGCAAACAGGCTTTGCAGTTCATCAAACGCTTCTTCCGCCGTTTTGTGCGAGAGCGAGATAGCATGGGGAAGGTGGCGAGAACAATAATACCGATAGCCACTCGGCTCATTCAGTCTGAATGCACCAGTATCAGCATCAACCTCATTAACGGCTTGATAGTCTTTGAATTTGACGAACTCTCCCGCGCATCCCGGCGGTTCATCATGGTAGCCCGTGTGGCAAAGACAGCAGACAGGGGGGATCATGGTTTTTTCGTACTTCGATAAGTTGAGTGTCACGATCACTATCATATCCGATGGTGCGACAGTATTGCCTGATATGGCTTATCTATTGTGTGTCGCATTTATGATTGATAAATAAAGGTAGATCTCGCAGATGAGCGAGCTTTTATCTAACTGATAAAACTATACTTATCTGATAGGTTATGGTGTGATGTTGCCATGATGTAAATGCCTGATTGTTTGGGCTTTCAACACAAGGATGTCGTATGAAAAAGCTTTTCTTCTTGTTCAGTCTGCTGTGGCTCACGGGGTGTACCGGTATGCCGGACACCGTCACGCCCGTGTCCAATTTTGAGCTCAACCGCTACTTGGGCAAGTGGTATGAAATTGCCCGTTTAGATCACTCTTTTGAGCGTGGGTTAACCCAAGTCACCGCAGAATACAGCCTGCGTGATGACGGTGGTGTTCGGGTCATTAACCGAGGCTTCTCGGCAGAAGAAAATGCCTGGCAGCAAGCTGAAGGCAAAGCCTATTTCGTTAATGGTGCCGATGAAGGCTACCTAAAAGTCTCGTTCTTTGGCCCTTTCTATGGCGCGTATGTGGTGTTTGAACTTGACCACGAAGGCTACCAATACGCCTTTGTTTCAGGCCCTTCTACCGAGTACCTGTGGCTACTCGCGCGCACCCCAACGGTTGATCCAACTGTGATGGAAAAATTTGTCTCGATGGCAAAAGCACGCGGCTTTGATACCGATGCATTGATCGTGGTGAAGCAAGGGGAGTGAGTATGCGATGATGCTAATGCGTGAGAGATAGTTAAGAAAAACCGCCAATGCTGGCGGTTTTTTTATGATCATTGATCGTTGAAACGCGATTAGGACGACAGCGCAACTTGTGGTTCTGCTTCTGTGGTGTCAAACCCTGGTTGTTTAACTTGAATGAAAAAGGTTAAGACAAAAGCAACGAGGTAAAGCACGGTATAAGCAATAACGACCCCGATGGTGCTGAAATGCGGTAGCAAGACGACGGCAATGGCAGGAGCCAAGAAATTAGACAGGCCAGCCGACAAGTTATAGACCGAAATCGCGGCGCCTTTATGGTTTGGCTCGAGGGCAGGAAAGACCGCTGCCATAGGCACAAAGGCCGCCACAAAGATACCCAGCGCAATAGCCGGTATCAATGCCATGGCGAAGTTATCGCCAAAGTGCTGTGGGATGTAATAGAACGCCAAGCTTGATAGCGCCATACCGATACAACCAAACCAGCGCACCACTTTTATCCAGCCCATCTTCTCGCCCACAATTCCCCAGAACACATTGGAAAAAATCGTCGCAAAGAAGAATACCGCCCAGATTTGCAACCATTCGGAAGTGGTGAAACCCAGTTCATCGACAAACATCATGGGCATGATCACGGCAAAGCCAAACAGCGAAAGGGTATTGATGATGCGGATGAAGCTCGACATCAAAATATTGCGGTTGGTATAGAGGAGTGTCACGGCACGACTTAATTCCGTGAATTTTTCTTTGGTGGTTAATGATTGCATGTGGGTCGGTGTTTTAACATTGCGCAGTGCGATCATCGCAATCAGGCCACCTGCCGCACAGAATGCCAGTGATAACCATAGGGTGCCCATTTCCCCCAACATAGGAATCGTGAAGCTCGGAATGTAGCTGCCCGCGACGCCAATTCCGATGGAGTAAACGGTCCAGAACCAGCCCAGTGCAGAGCTGACTTTGTCGCTGGGTACATTGTGAATGATGACCACAATGAACGAGTATAAAAATAGAGGGTAGGCTAAGCCGCGTAGCCCATAAAAAAGCAGGATCATGGCGTAATCAGCCCCGCCAAGGCCGAAGATTAAAAAAAGCACATGGAATAGGCACCACAGTGCAACACCTATTTTCATGGTTTTCTGTGGGGTAATGATTTCTGCCACAACGCCAGAGACCCACGCCGCTAATGCCGCCGCCAAACCATAGAGTGTGAATGCCATGGAGGCTTGTGCAGGGGTGAATCCCAATTCGGTGATATAGCGAGACAGAAAGGCGAGTTCAAAGCCATCACCAGTCATAAAGATGGCAATAGCAATATAGCCCCAGATGAGATTGAGTGGCAATCCGAGCCATTGTTTATTGGTCTTTTCCATTGTATTTCTCGATGTGTAGGGTGAGAAAGTACGGGTACCTGTCTCTCTTTATTTCTATCCAGATACCCGATTGATGTCGGTTGTTTAGCCGTTTCGTCGTGCGAGATCGGTTCGGTAAAGAGTTTGGAATGTGTGATATCGCGATTGCAGTGTGTCTTGTGCACTTAGGCTGCTTTCATGAATGTTATGGATGTCAGGCTTATGGCAGACGTCAGCTTCACTTTTTCCTGTGGCGAGGCAGGCCAAACGTGCCGCCCCTAATGCGCCGCCGGTTTCACCGCCTTTATGGGTGACGATGTGTACCTGAAGGATGTCAGCTAAAAGCTGCGCCCAGAATGCACTGCGTGCCCCGCCACCGACCAATGAACATTGTGTGATTTCAGTCCCGCTGGCCTTCAAGGCATGGAGCCCATCGGCAATGCCAAATCCCACGCCTTCTATGACGGCATACCCCAATATCGCCCGATTGGCATGGTGAGTTAAGCCATGGAAAGCGCCTGTTGCATTGGGATCATTATGCGGTGTCCGCTCCCCCGATAAATAAGGCAGAAACAAGGGTGCCGAGGCTTTCTGTTCTGGTGTTAATTGCTCAATTTCCGTGAGCAAATCAGCTTCCGAAACGCCAATAATGCGGCAGTACCATTGCAAACAACTGGCGGCACTGAGCATGACACTCATCTGGTGCCAGCGGTTGGGTAACGCATGACAAAACGTATGTACAGCGGACTCAGGTGCAGGTTGATAGCACTCATTCACTACAAAGAGCACGCCTGATGTGCCTAATGAAATAAAGGCATCGCCCGGATGAATTGCCCCCACACCAATGGCACTAACGGCATTATCACCGCCACCACCGGCAACGATAACCGATGTGTTCAGTCCCCAAGCCGCCGCGATATCTGCCGACAAGGTTGCAGAGGCGTCACTGCCTTCCACAAGGGTTGGCATGTGTGATCGGTTCAAGCCGCATTTATCAAGCACATCGTCTGACCAATCGCGTCGTTCGACATCCAGCCATAAGGTGCCAGCAGAATCCGACATGTCAGAGATTTTTTGTCCCGTCATTTTGAAGCGTAGGTAATCTTTCGGGAGTAATACCGTGCTTGTTTGGGCAAAAATCGCCGGTTCATGTTCTTTGACCCAAAGCAGTTTTGGCGCCGTAAAACCGGGCATCGCCAAGTTGCCAGTGATGGCAGGCAACATGGGGGCCATCTGCTCTAAAACATGGCATTCGGCATGGCTACGCGTGTCATTCCATAAAATTGCAGGACGTAAGACATGGTCATTGTCTCCCAGCAAGACAGCGCCGTGCATTTGCCCGGATAGCCCAATACTTTTGATGGTTGACCAGTGTTCCCCACATTGTGCACGTAAGGTATTGATGAGTGTATTTGTCGCGTCCCACCATGCTTCCGGTGCTTGTTCTGACCAATGAGGATGCGGTCGTTGAATCGTCAACGGCACACTGTGGCTAGTGACGGTGTGTCCTTGCTCATCAATGACCAAGGCTTTTATTTCTGATGTCCCTAAATCAATCCCTAAATACATGATGATCCCTTATTTGACGAGGTTGTAAGCGGCGTGAATTTTGTTACGCAGCAATGATTCAAAATCAGGATTGCTCGCCAGTTCGCCAAAGAGTGCCGCATTGGATGCATATTCATGAATAGGGTCAGCAGCATTGAACATGTCATGCACAGCTTGCGCATCCAGAATGCCATCTTGGTAGGTGTAAGGCAGTTCACCAAAATGCCAGCGTTCCATATACACATAGAAGACCGCAGGGAACATGGCTGTCGCATGCGGGGTCGCGCCGCGCTGATAACACTCAATGAGGGTCGGTGTGATCATCGCAGGGATCTTCGAAAAACCATCGGCGGCAACACGCTGATTGGTGTCTTCGATATAAGGGTTGGTAAAGCGTTCAAGCACAACGTCCCTGTAAGTTGGCAAATCAATACCGTTTTCCCCCAAACAAGGCAGCACATCTTGGGTCGCATAATCATGGGCAATACGGTAGATGACTTCGTCGAGGGTACTTTCATGAATAAATTGGTAGCCCAACAAGGTACCCAACCACGCAATGCAAGCATGTGGGGCATTTAACAGGCGAATTTTGGCTTCTTCGTAAGGAATTACAGAGTCGACCATTTCAACGCCGACGTTTTCCAACGGAGGGCGTACGTCTGCGAATGCATCTTCAACCACCCATTGAATAAAGGTTTCACCCATTACCGGTGCGTTATCAGTGATGCCGGTTTTTTCTTTGATGCGCGCCGGCAGATCGGCAGTAGGGCGCGGGGTAATACGATCAACCATCGTGTTAGGGCTAGCAACGTGCTGGCTCACCCACGTTAAGAGTTCGTTGTTTCCTTGTCGTGTCAGAAACTCCACTAATCCCGCGTAAAAACGCTCGCCGTTATGGCGAAGGTTATCGCAGTTCAACAGCGTCACAGCACCGGATTGTTGCTGCATACGTAAGTGAAGGATCTTAGCAATCGTGCCGTAGATCGTTTGGTGATCGCCAGCCAGATCCGCTTGAATGGCGGTGTGCTGCGTATCCAAACGGTATTGGGTATCGAGGTAGTAGCCGCCTTCAGTGACAGTAAATGCGATCACTTTGGTCGTTGCTTTGGCCCCTTCATGGATCAGAGGGGAGAGATCTGGCTGCCAAGGCAAAATTTTTGAAATGGCATTGATCGTCTCATAGGTGCATTCGCCTTTAGGGCTGATGGTTTCCAGCACATATTGCCCACCTTGCTGCGCCAGTGTCTGCGCGACCTCTTCAGCATCATTACGAATATTACCCGCCGCGATTGTCCAAGCCGTATCGCCAGTTTTTATTAACTGATCTAAGTACCAAGCCTGATGTGCACGGTGGAAAGAGCCAAGACCAATATGGAGCCAAGTGTAGGGAGTGTTCATGTGAAGTCCTCATTCATTGTCGTTGTTGCGGCTCATACTAATAGATCATTTGACCAATAAAAGAGTATTTGATCACAAAAGAGTAAATGATATTAATTTGGTCATTTGTTCCTTGTTGTTCACATTCTTGTTATTGTGTGGCCTCGAAAGGGAAAATGGCGCCAGAAATGGCCATGCATAGTGATTGCGAGCCTGACGAATTAAAGCGACAATTGTTGATGCTCTTGCTGTCTAGCGAGGGTGGGTATTTAAGTCATGACAGCAAGAGGTAGTGAGTGAGCGAAAGTTACGCAAAGTCTGAATTTATGATCCGTGCGGCTTGGATGTATTACATTGGGGGTCAAAATCAGAATGAAATCGCCGCTGAATTAGGGGTCTCTCGACCAGTAGTACAACGACTCATTGCTGCCGCTAAGGATGAAGGGGTGATCACGGTAGGTATCCATCACCCGATTGCGACATGTCTTGATTACGCTGAGTTAATAAAAGCCAAATACCAGCTTACACATTGCCTTGTTGTACCAGCCAGTCGAGAAGAGGACATGGTCCGTAATGTCGCGTTTGGCGGCGCACAAATGATGGCGCAATGTGTTGGGATCAATGCTGTCCACAGTATCGGGATTGGTTCGGGGATGACCCTGAAAAAAGCCGTGGAACATTTTCAACCCACCGCTGACACGGCGATGCAGTGCGTGGCACTGATCAGCGCGATGGCGATGGATGGACAGTGTAACTATTATGATGATGTGCCGTTAATCTTAGCCCGTCGAGTGAAAGCCAAATACTATCAATGGCCCGCTCCGCGCTATTCCCGCAGCCTTGAAGATCACGCTTTGTGGTGTGACAACGCGTTGTACCATAACGTTACAGCGAAAGCGGATGCGTCGGATGTGATTTTTGTGGGGGTCGGTGCTCTCGGTGAGGACAGCCCTATCATCAAGGATGGCTTTATCTCTCGCGAACAAGGCGATGCGTTGTTACAAGCAGGAGCCGCAGGGGAGATTTTAGGGCGATTTATTGACACACAAGGGCAAGTCGTTAACCATGAAATTAACGATCGTATTACGAGCTATGATATTCGCCGCTGTTCTAATGCCAGAATTTTGGTAGCAGGAGGGCGTGAAAAGCAGGTGCCAACGTTGAGTGCCTTGCGTGGCGGGTGGGTCAATGGCCTCGTCATTGATGAAGATAATGCTAAGTGGCTACTTACGCAGTAGCTTTCTTACTCACTCGCTTTCTGTCCAGTATCGGCGGCCATCACTGCACAGTGATAGTCGCCATCTCATTTTGATCGAAGAACTGACTCCATTCAATTCACCGACTTCAACGAACTAAATAATTTTCAGTCCATTCGGGTAATAAAGGTTTGCTCGTCATCCACAAATGCCACAAAGCCGCCGTGATAGATAAACACTCGACCACGCCCCTCAACAATGCAGGCAAGCTGTGGGTTCAAATCTTCTTCGATATCTTTGCTTTGAAATGTGCCGGTATCGGTGATGACGCCGCTGAGTGAAGGCAAATATCCATACGTGCGCTTGGCTTGATCTATCAGGCTCAACTCGCTGGTGGTAGAGAAGCAAGCGGGGATTGCACCAGCGTCTTCGATAAATAGTGTTTTTAGTTCTTCAAAAGCAGTAATGACTAGCCAGTCGATGCCGTTAACGTGATGGATAAACATAGGTGTTTCTCGATAATTCTGATGCGGAAAGTGTATCACTATCAGGGAGAGTCGTAGAGATTTAGCGGCTAAAGGCGGTGATTCTGCGCCAGTTTCAGATGCTTACGAGGCTAGCTTGAAACACGTTTTTGTCCGGTGACGAGTTAGGGTGATCTGCTCGATTCACCTTTGCTCCATTCTGTGTTTCATCGAAATAATTCATTAATGCAATGATGTATTATATGAATTATTTTTCTTATAACACTTTTTCAATCACTGGTTAGAAGCGTGGTGATTTGGCTAGATAACGTACAGGCCCCATTTTTTAGTTAGAAAAATTGAGGGTGTTTGCTTTCTCTACATCATCAAAAAAATGGGATATCACTCTATCGATTTTGACTCAAAGATCAAACAATAACAGCTGTTTTTGAATAAATCGGTCTTTGATTTCCGTTAGCGGATAATCGTCTTTAGCAAATAAATAGTTCAGAGCAATACCGTCAATCTCTGCAATAATCGAATGACTATCAACTTGAGGTTCCGACGCTGGGATTTCAACCAAAATATCGACAAACGAATCCATCATTAGCTGATAACGCTCTTCAAACAGATCTTTCAACAGCTCTCTTGTCGCTGGCTGACATAAAATTTGAAAATCTAACAGATAATACAACTTATGCTCTGGAGAGACCATTGAGGTGAAAATCGCTTCAAGGTAGTTGACCAATTTTTCTTTAGGGCTTAATACCTTACTGTTAGCAAGACTCCCGTCACTCACTTCATTCACGATCTCTGCCATACGCATAAAGACTTCTTTGAGTAGGCCCTCTTTATTTTTAAAGTGGTGGAAAACCAAACCTTTTGAAACCTCAGAATGCTCACAAATCGTGGACACTGAGGTTTTTTCATACCCTATGGTGCCAAATAACTCGATTGCAGACTCAATGATTTGTTTTTTCTTATCCATATTTCTTACCCATAGAAGTATATGATCTTCTTAAAACTGACTGATTGGTCAGCTATGTAGGCGCACTATATCGGGGACATTATTTGAATTCAACTCTCATTTAAATAGTTCTGTTCTCGTAAGGATTGATCTCTTGTTCGTTAGGGTAATCTCATCGAAAAAGTTTGACATCTCTTTCACCGCTCAATATTATCCGCTCCACCAAGCTGACCGACCGGTCAGTCAATAAGGTGAAAATGCTTATTCCCTTGTCCGAAAAGGGAATAGAAATAAGGCAAAAATCACTTTACGAAATAAAAGAGGAGAATAAAAATGAAAACACCTTACGAAATTCAATATGAAACATTCGCAGTAGCAGGCGGTCTCTATAATGAAGGGCACGCTAAATTATACGCAAAGTTTGCAGACGATCTTATTGCTGATGGTAGTTACTCCATCGTTTACGAAGGTATAGCACACGCATGTTATACCCCAATTACCATCGATGCAGCGCCACATTTGAAGTGTTACGTGGTTGCGCCTTTAGCGGTACTTCCAGAATATCAGCGCCAAGGCTACGCCACTCGTCTGATGGAAAAAGCGGAACAAGAGCTTAAACCAGACGTGGTATTTATCATGGGCGAGGTTCACCACTATGCTCGACGTTACAACACACCACATAAAGTTGGTTTGCCTGTTGAGACATTAGCACCATTAGAGAATTGGTTTGCATTAGAGTTAACTAAAGGCGCACTTGACGGCGTTGGTGAGTCAACGTCAAGTATGACTGGTCCTTATACTGCCCCTCATATCTGGGCGCACCCTAGCGAACAAGCTTAAGCGGCTACAACTCTTAGCTGATACAGATTAGCGTTCTTATGTCCTACTTGAGTCACTTTAAGTAGGACATTTGTAGTCGCCTACAAAAATTGGTCACTCATT
The DNA here is from genome assembly GCF_050337005.1 of Photobacterium japonica. Classification (NCBI taxonomy): domain Bacteria; kingdom Pseudomonadati; phylum Pseudomonadota; class Gammaproteobacteria; order Vibrionales; family Vibrionaceae; genus Photobacterium; species Photobacterium japonica. Next base: position 38,310 of record NZ_JAKJSN010000034.1, read on the forward strand.
TTGTTGTGGTCAACCATTTCCGGAAAGTAAATTAGCAAAGCCACTGACACACTTTTGTCCAATAGCGAGTTACGATATTACCGTTATCTTCATCCTGCTATTCAATAGGTACAGTAGAACGTCATCACACGGCAATGATCACATGCCAGCGTTACCCCAAACGGTGCTTATCACCGACACTCCCGATCAAATCCATGAAAAAGTCGTGGACTCACGTTCTCTGGAAAAATAGCGTTCCACAGCACCGTTCTTGCTCTTCCGCTCCTCCTCGTCCCTGCTTCTATAACTTTTTCATCTTTTCTTTCGTCTTTTTCCGTCCCCATACGTCTTACAGACATTGAACACCACCACAAACAGCGATGGGGCCAGCAATCGGGCTTGGTTCTCATCGCTGTTTGCGTGAAGAGCGAAGAAAAAGAACATGCAACAAGCAATCATTCCTGATGCGCCGGTCGCGGCGACTGTGTCTCTAACAGCGTCAGCACCCGTTACTCTTACAGCGGATTTGGCCGCCACCCTGACAGGTATTCGTCGTGGGATTGAAAAAGAAGGGATCCGCGCCACGGCTGCGGCAACATTGTCTGCCCAGCCACACCCACAGGCGCTGGGGGCGGCGTTAACGCACCCGTATATCACCACCGATTTTGCCGAAGCGCAGTTGGAGTTAATCACCCCGGCAGAAACCGACAAGAAGAAAACGTTCGCGTTTCTGGCTGCCTTGCATCACACCGTGGCGAAACAATTGCCAGAAGGGGAGGTGTTATGGGGCGCGAGTTTCCCGCCGCGCTTGCCGGAAGAGTCGGCGATCACCATTGCCGATTATGGCCAGTCCAACGCAGGGCGGTTGAAAAAGCTGTACCGTCAGGGCCTGGCGAACCGTTATGGCCGCCGCATGCAGACCGTGTCGGGCATTCACTATAACTTCTCGTTGCCAGAGGCGTTCTGGCAGCAGCTGCATCAGCAAACGGGCAGTGAACTGCCGTTATCGGCGTTTATTTCCAGCCGATATTTCCACCTTATCCGTAACGTACTGCGTCATGGCTGGGTGGTGCCGTATTTGTTTGGTGCATCACCAGCATTGGACAGCAGCTACTTGGCTGGGCGTGAACACCCGTTGCAGACGTTAGATGACGAGACGTTTTATTTGCCGTGGGCAACCTCATTGCGTTTGAGCAATCTGGGCTACGGCAGCAGCGAGCAGTCGCAGCATGCGATCAGCTACAACAACAAAGAAGCATATCTGAACGATTTGTACCGTCTGCTGACCCTACAAAGTGACGGCTATGCGGGTATTGATGCGGGCGAGCAGGTGAATACGTCTGTCCTGCAAATGGAAAATGAGCTGTACGGCGCGATTCGTCCGAAAATCGTGAGTGAAGACTTACGTCCGTTGTACGCTATGTGCCGCAAAGGGGTGGAATACGTTGAGCTGCGCAGTGTGGACAACAACCCGTACCTGCCGCTGGGACTGGATGAAACGCAAAGTCACTTCCTCGATGTGTTCTTAACCTATTGTGCGCTGGCACCGAGTCCGGAATTGTTGCCAGAAGAAATGGCGATCATCCAGTTGCGTCAGGAGTTAGTCGCGACAGAAGGGCGCAAGCCGGGATTGATGTTGCCAACATTAGACGGCGCGCAACCCTTGGTGGCAATGGGTGAGTCACTGCTTGCGGCCATGCAGCCATTGGCTGCCGCACTCGACAGTGCTTTCGGTATTCGTGCTTACGGCATGCCAGAAGCCGGTTATCAAAGCAGCCTGCAACGTCAGCAAGATAAGTTTGCAGACAGTACGCTGACCCCGTCGGCACAACTGTTGGCAGATCTTCAGCGTCATGGTGTAAGCTATCGCACTTTTGTGTTGCAGTTGGCTCAGCAGCATCACACCTTTTTGCAGCATATTGCCGTAGAAACGGACGATGTTGTGCAATTACAGGCTTTGGCCATCTCATCCATTGCGGCGCAGCAACAAAAAGAAGCGCAAGACACCTTGAGCTTTGACGATTTCTTGCGAGAGAAAAACACCCTATCTAGCACCTGTGAGTAACCTCCTTTATGGAATTTCTGTGGAAAATACGCGGCTACATGAAAATGTTTGCCCGACGTTATTTTATTGCCTTTGTCGGGCTGCAGGCCGTCGCCCTGCTGAACCTGATGCCACCGTGGTTGATTGGCCGCATTGTCGATGCCATTAGCAACGATACCTTAACCCGTGAGTTCTTGCTGACGCAGTTGCTGGGCATTTTTGTCGCGGTACTGGCGATGTATGGCCTGCGCTATGTATGGCAGAACCAGTTGTATGGTGCATCGGTGGGATTAACGCGGGTGATCCGCAGCCAGTTGTTTGCCCATCTAAGCCTGTTGTCACCGGCGTTTTATGGCAAGCACAGTCCGGGTGATGTCATGGCCCATGCCACCAACGATCTGAATGCGGTCGAGCAGGCAGCAGGCGGCGGTGTGATGACCATGGTCGATTCGCTGATCGCCGGTCTGACGGTGATTTTCGGCATGATCTTCGTGGTCAGCGGCCAGTTAACGGCGGTGGCCTTGTTGCCGTTCCCGCTGTTGGTGTGGGTGACCCGTAAATACGGCGTGCGTGTGCAGCAGTCGTTTGGCCGTGCGCAGGCCGCGTTTTCCCACCTGAATGAAGAAGCGCGTGACACGGTGTCGGGCATTGTGACGGTGCGCTCGCACGCGTTGGAAGCCCGTCAGCAGCAGCGTTTTGAAAAAGCGTTGGATGACACGCTAGAAGCGAACGTGGCGGTGTCGAAAGTGGATTCCCTGTTTGGCCCGACCATTCAGATGATTTACGGCACCTCGTTTGTGATCACCTTAGGTTACGGTGCGTGGTTGATCAGCCAAGGGCAGATCACTGTGGGCTTGTTCACCAGCTTTACCCTGTATTTGGCGCAATTGCTGGGGCCATTCATGCAGTTTGGTTGGCAGTTCAGTATTTTCCAGCGCGGCAATACCTCGTGGGATCGTCTGGAGAAACTGTTTGCCGAACAACCAGCAGTAACGGAAGGCGAGCACACCTTGCCAGCCAATACGCCGATGGCGATCGAGATGCAGATCAACCGTTTTGCCTATCCAGACAATGCACACGCGGCATTGGACAATGTGGCGTTTTCCGTGCCAGCGGGTGGCTTGGTGGGCATTACCGGCCCGACCGGTGGCGGCAAGAGTACGCTTTTCAGTTTGCTGTTGCGCCAATATGGCCTGACGGATGACACGTCACACATCACGCTCGGCAGGATCTCGACCGACAGCCTGACGTTCTCGTCACTGCGCGGCACCATGGCGTGGGTACCGCAAAAGCCGTTGTTGTTTACGGGCACCATTGCGGAAAATATTGCGATGGGCAAACCGGATGCATCGATGGAGTCCATCATGCATGCCGCTGACATGGCCGGTATCAAAGAAGAAATTGAGGCGATGAAAGACGGCTTCCAGACCGCGCTGAGTGAAAACGGCGGTAACCTGTCTGGCGGTCAGAAGCAGCGCATCACTTTGGCCCGAGCCTTGTTAGTGGATGCTGACATTTTGTTGCTGGACGATCCGTTCAGTGCGTTAGACATGAAAACCGAAGCCCGTGTGCGTCATAACCTGAGCACCCATTATGGCGATAAAACTGTCCTGCTGATCACCCAGCGTCTGCCAAACCTGTATGGGGCGGGTCATATTCTGGTATTGGAAGAAGGCCGCATTGCGGAGCAGGGCAGCCACAAAGCCTTAATGGCAAATCAAGGCTGGTATGCCACGGTGTATCAGCGTCAGAACCAATTGAGTCATCCGTCATCAGCCCCTGCATCAACGGCATCGGATACGGATTTGGCGGAAGCAGGAGAATGTCATGCCTAATGCTAAACAAAACACTGCACAGGCAGCGACAGCATCTACAAACAAATCGACAAATACATCGAGAAACACATCGAAAAACAAGGGAATGTTTGCCCGCCTGTTCGCTTACTCCTTGCCGCACAAAATGCGCTTTATCGCCGCGTTTGCCATGCTGGCGGTGGCGGTGACCGCAGAGATGGCCATTCCGTGGTTAGCCAAGGTGATCATTGATGAGGTGATTGTACCGCAGCAGTTTGAATGGCCGCAGCTGATGATGTTGACCGGTGCCGTGCTTGCGCTGTACTTGTTCTCGGCCACCTTCCAGTTTTTACAGGCATTTTCGTTCCGTCAAGGTGCCTTGCTGGTGGTGAATGATATTCGTCGTGCGCTGTTTAACCATGTGCTGCGCTTTCCGATCCGCACCTTTGATAACCTGCCATCGGGCAAGTTGGTGTCATACCTGACCAATGACACGGAATCACTGCGTGATATGTACGTCTCGACCGTACCGACGATTTTGCAGGGTACATTGCGTTTGATCGGTATCTTCATTGCCATTGCGCTGCTGGACTGGCGTTTGATGATGCTGAGCCTGGTGCTGATCCCGGTATTGCTGTTGACCATGCACGGTTATCGCACCATTTCGATGCCGATTTTCGACGGCATTCGTCAGCAGGTGAGTAACATCAACAACCAGATCAACGAGTCGCTGCAAGGCATGGCGTTGATTCAGGCGTTTCGTCAGGAAGCGACGTTTAAAGACAAGTTTGAAGACAGTAACCAGCGTTGGTTTACCTTCCGTACCCGTTCGATTGGCATTGACTGCTTGATGCTGGCGCCGTTTACCCGCTTAGTCGGTGGCTTGGCGACCATCGTGATTGTCGGCTGGTTTGGTCAGGCGTCGATCACCAGTGTGCTGGAAATCGGTACCTTGTATGCCTTCCTGAACTACATCGAGCGTTTCTTTGAACCGTTCCGCATGTTGTCGATGGAACTGCGTAAGTTGCAAGTGGCGACCGTGTCGGCCAAACGCATCTTTGAGTTGTTGGATGATGAAACCGATGCGCTGCACCGCGATGAGCCTGCAATTGCAAATGTGCCAGCCAATGTGTCATTCACTGAGAAGTCATCGACAGCTGCTGACACGATGTTCAGTGCCGCGAGTCATCACAATGACATTGAATTCCGTGATGTCAGCTTTGGGTATGAACCGGGGCGTAATGCACTGAACAACATTAGCTTTACTGCACAAGGTGGCAAGTTCACCGCGATTGTTGGTCACAGCGGCAGCGGCAAGAGTTCGCTGATCAATATATTGATGCGTTTTTACCAGCACCAAAGTGGCGATATTTTGATTGGCGGCCAGCCGATTGAATCGCTGCCGAATGCGCAGCTGCGTCAGCGCATTGGTTTGGTATCGCAAGACCCGTACCTGTTTAACGGCACCTTGCTCGATAATATCGACTTATCACACGGTGCGCCGAATGAAGCGGCGGCGATGGAAGCGGCGCGTCAGGTAAAAGCGTCGACCTTCATCGAACGTTTTCCGCAAGGCTATCACCACCAACCGGGTTTCGGGGGGGCGCAATTGTCGGTGGGGGAACGTCAGTTGCTGGCATTGGCCCGTGCACTGACGTACGATCCGCCGATTATGTTGTTGGATGAAGCCACCGCGAATATCGACAGTGAGTCGGAAGAAGCGGTGAAAGCGGCGATGTCGAACATGCAACAAGGCCGTACCGTGATTGCGGTGGCACACCGTTTGTCCACCATCCAACATGCGGATCGCATTGTTGTGATGGATAAAGGACGCATTATCCAGCAAGGCACACACGATGAATTGGTAAGGCAAGACGGCGAATACCGCGCGCTTTACTTCGCACAAAAAGCAAAAGAAGAAATTGAACATGAAAACAGCCACCTTGGCTTGGCCGTCGCCTGAGTTGCCTTTTTCGGCCTCGGCATTGTCGGCACCAGTGTTGTCTGCACCAGTATTGCCTGCGCCGATCCCGCCATCGGCAAGTGTGATTGCTGAAGCCAGTGAATGGGCCATGATGCACGGTGTGGCGATCAAAAATCCGGATGGCACGGCGCGTCATTGCCCGTTTAGCTTGGCGCCCATCACCTTGCAGCGTGCGGCGTTTGACCATTTGTTGACGGTAACGCCGTTGATCAGCCAGTTGATCAGTGCCGTGTCGGAAGACGCGGCGTTTGTGCAATCGGCCCTGCATGATATGGCGCAGGCGGATCCGTTTTTTGGCCGTTTGATGGCGTTGCACAAGCAGTTGCACGGTACCGCTGATGCCCCGTTGTCGCCGCCGCGTCAGCCTTTGTTATTGATGCGTACCGATTACATGGACGATCGTCAGCAAGGGGCGAAAGTCATAGAGTTCAACGGCATTGCCGCTGGCATGGGCCCGTTTGGTCAGCGTGCGACCCAGTTGCATGCGTATGTGCAGCAGCAGTGGCCGTCGCTCTATCAAGAATGGGTAGAAAACCCTGCTGCGGTGCCTGCGCCAAATGCCTGTTTGTCCCACTTGGCGGGGGCGATTGCCCAAGCTGCCGAGCAGATCAAAGCCTCGTTTGATGAAAGCGGTGATCCGCTGTTTGTGATGGTGGTGCAGCCAGATGAAGACAATGTCTACGATCAGCATTTGCTGGAAGTGGCCTTGCAGGATTTGGGTGTGCGTACCGTGCGCCGCACCTTTGCTCAGTTAGCGACAGATTTATCGACCGGTGACGGCCAGCGTCTGCTTTTGGCGCGCTTGGGCGCAGTGGATGTGGTGTACCTGCGCGCAGGGTATCAGCCGGAAGATTATCTGGTGTCAGAGGCTTCCGTTGACCGAGATAGCGAATCGGCGATGTCGATGACGGCGCTCAGCCAGACCCGCGTGTTTATCGAACAGCACCGCGTGGCGGTGAACGCGACGGTGAGCCAGCAACTGGCGACCAGCAAAGCGATGCAGATGTTGTTAACGCGTATGCCAGCCAGCGACTTGACCCATTGGGGCTTGGATTTACCTCAAGCTGAGCAGGTGAAAAGCGTTTTAGCTGCGATGCATCCGATCTCTGCTGATACCGTGGAATGGTTCATGACCCAAGCTGACCCTGCGGCGTGGGTGTTGAAAAACCAAGGAGAAGGCGGCGGTCACTGTGTGTTCGGTGAGGACATTGCTAAGATCCTGACCGCCTTGCAGCCTGACGAATACGCCGCCTGGGCGCTGATGCAACGTTTGTATCCGCATGAGCGTGATCGTCCGGCATTGGGTGTACGCAATGGTCAAATGACGGTGGTAGCGGACTTAGTCAGTGAGATTGGTTTGTTCACCGCCCATTTCAACGGCCAGCCTATGACCGCCCAGCCCATGACAGAACAGCAAGGCTATGTCGGGTATTTAGTGCGCAGCAAACCCGCCAAAGAGCACGAAGGCGGCATTCACAGCGGCAAAGGGATCTTGGATTCTATTACGCTGGTGGACTAATTCGTTAGCGGATTAGCTTGCTGATGAATTGAGGCCTTTCATTGTGTTCGCTTAAACAACAAAACCACCGTCATGGTGGTTTTGTTGTATTTGTTGGCTGAAATTAGTGTCGAGTGTCGAGTGTCGAGTGTCGCGTGTCGCGTGTCTAGGTTCTCGTTTCGAGGATCTAGGATCTCGCTCCTTACTCGTAATTCCCCTGCACCAACACTTCGCCGTGTAGCATCATGGTGCGACCGTTCACTATCACGCTGTCGAGGGTGAAGTCATCATTGAAGATACACAGATCAGCATCCGCGCCCTCGTGCAAGCGGCCTTTCTTGATGCCCAGTGAATCCGCCACGTTGGCGCTCATCATTGCAATCGCGATGTCTGGCTGGATTCCCAAATCAATCATCTTCGGTAGCATCATCAGGTTACTGTTCACATCGGCCGCCGCCATGCCAACCAGTTTGCCGGTGTCATTGAATTTTGGCAGGCTGCCATTGCCGTCAGAGCTGATGGTAATGCGGCTTGGATCGATATCCGCTTCCAGTGCATAACGTACCGCTTGCTCAGCGGTTTCAAAGCAACTGCCACCAGAGGTGATATCCATGTAGCCGCCTTTGCGGGCGAAAGCGAGGGTATCTTTAAACAGGTGCTCGTTACGCGCCACATGGGTCGGAGAGAAATGGTGGATAGGCAGACCCATGCTGAGCAGTTCGTTGATCTGTGCAAACGGGTCAGCCAAGTCACCCATGTGAATATGCAGTACGCCACGTTTGCCAGACAGCATACCGGCGATACGAATGTCAGACACAATGCGCGACAGCTCTTCAGTGGTCGGGAACGAACAGCGGTGGTCAGCGAGGGCAATTTTCACGCCCAATACACACGGTAAGAAGGTGATGTCATCACGAATGCAGCCTGTCAGGGTACGAGTCGGCACTTCGTACGATCCCGTGTGCATGAAGGTGTTGATGCCTTCGACCCGCAATCCGGCGGCTTTGGCGTATAAATCGCGCGGTGAGCGGGAGATCCCGTCTGTACCCATCACGCCAATGGCGGTTGTCGTGCCCGCTTCAATCAATTTACGCAGGGTCACTTGCGGCACGCGGCTGGCAAAACCGGCTTCACCGCCACCACCGATAAGGTGAACGTGCTGGTCAATCAGTCCCGGTGCGACAATTTTGCCGGTACAGTCGATAGTATTCACATCTTTTAAGCCGCTTACTTGCAATGAAGGGGCTATTGCCAGAATATTATTCTGGCAAAGAAGGATATCCGACTTGCCGAGTGGCTGTGGGGAATAAAGATCAGCATTTTTAAGTAGGGTAAACATAAGGGCGCTTCCATTTTCTGTTGTGTAAGCCAAGCAGGGATGAACTGCTGTCCGTTGGCATTCTGTCTGTCTCTTTCTTGAGATCGAGCATACCCCGACAGAAGTGCTGAGTATTTTCCTTTCTGGTGCTGATTTTGAATGAAACTATGCATAAAGATCATGGCATAGAGATCATGGGATAAAAATCATCGCAAAAAGCTCGATGGCATCGAGCTCATTGCATGATGATTATCGACTGCATAGTGAATAGTGTGATTGGGCACAGCGTGTGCCGACAAATGGAAACAAGAGATGGATTTTAAGTGGTTAGAAGATTTCGTGTGTTTGATGGATTTAGGCAACTTTGGGGCGGCGGCGAAAGCGCGGCACGTGACCCAATCGGCTTTCAGTCGACGCATTCAAGCCCTTGAGTTATGGGTTGGGGTGCCATTGTTTGATCGCACGTCATACCCCATCACCCTGACCGAACCGGGCAAGAAGTTTGCCCCGTATGTGGACACCTTATTGTCGCAAGTGTCGGTCACTAAAGCCGACTTTGCCGATGTGTCGCTGCAAAAAGACAACACCGTACGCATTGTCAGTTTGCATTCCTTTGCGGTGAATTTAATGCCGTCCTTCTTTCAGCAGGGGAAGGCGGATTTTGACGGCCTGAATATCGTCATGAACACCTCCATACAAGGGGTGGATAATCATTTTCAGGCGATTTTAGAAAATACCAGCGACATTCTGTTGGCCTATAACATGCAGGCCATGCGTCCTTCGCTATTGATTGAAGACAAATTCGATAAGCTCTTGGTCTTAAAAGAAGACATTATTCCGGTCGCATCACCACAGTTGTTGGCCACTCACTCTCACAATCAGCCTTTCCCTTATCTTGCCTATTCTGAACAGACGTTCTTGCACAATGTGGTTTTCCCGTTGGTGAAAGAGCGTAAGCAGATGCTCAATCAGGTGTATGAAAGCACGCTAACCGAAGCCGTGATCCAGATGGCGGTGCAAGGGTTAGGTGTCGCTTGGGCGCCGCGTTATGCCATGCGTCGAGAATTAGACGAGGGACTCTTAGTGCCGGCGTTCCCGGAGCAAGCGGCGTTGACCGTGCCGTTAGAGATTGTGTGCTACCGCGCCAAGGCGACCAGCCGTGCCTCTGTGGATCAGTTCTGGCTGGCGTTGCAACGGGTGGTGGCGCAAGAAGCGGCGAAGCAAAAAGCGGCGGCATCAGCCTGTCTCATGTCGGACGCTGCACCCAACGTCGGTGTTTTGGTATAATAGGTGGATTCTCCTTCTGTACAGCCAGCATTGATAACGATATGAGCGACATCCTGACCATTGAAGCGATTTGGCCGAAATACCGCGCCAGCCTGAAAGCCTTTTTGCATACCAAAGTGGCCGATCCAGATGATGTGGACGATTTGCTGCAAGACATTCTGATCAAAACCTATCAGCGATTGGAGGAGATCCGCGATAGCAGCAAAGTGAAAGCATGGATTTTTCAGGTGGCGAACAATGCGATCATTGATTTTTACCGAACTAAAGGCCGCGCGAAAACCTTGTCGGCGGAAGAGTTGTGGTTTGAACAAGATAATCCCAGTGTCCATGAGGAACTCGCCACCTGCTTAATGCCCTTCATGCAGGCATTGCCAGAAGACGAAGCGGAAATGCTGACAGCCATTGATTTGCACGGCCAATCACAAAAAGAGTACGCGCAAGAGAAAGGGATCAGCTATTCCACCCTGAAATCCCGCGTACAAAAGAGCCGAGAAAAAATGAGTGGCTTATTTCAGGAGTGCTGTGAATTGTCGCTAGATACCCGTGGCAATATTATTGATTTTGATAAGCGCGATAAAAATTGTAAAGAGTGTTAGCTAAAAAGAGGGCACCGCACTAGCAATGCCCTTTTTATTTAGCTCGTTTACATTGACGCTGATTCCGTCAATACTTGGTATCGATCTTGCCCCCATGCGATAGGTTTGGGTTTAGTTTTTATCCATTCATAGAATGCACCACGTAACTCTGCGACTTTTTGTGGGTTTTTGACGGCGATATTCTGAGACTCAGATGGGTCGTTGGCTATGTTATACAACTTGACACGATTTGAACCATCATCATAAAAATGTAATGACCACTCTTGATCTCTAACAGCCCATGCCCCTTTGGATAATTTTTCTAAATGAGCGTTTTTAGCTGGTTTATCTGATTGATATGTAATCCATCGCCAGTAGTCATACCAAAATGACTCATTTTCTTCACTGTAGTGCTTAGCGCCAGGGCCTGCCCAAAATAAATACTCATGCGGAGATTTTTCCGTTTCTCCTTTCAGGATCGGTAAAATGTTTTTCCCATCAACCTGCATATTATCTGGAATGTGAATACCTGCTGCATTGAGTGCTGTGGGTAAGATATCAAGAGCAGAAATTAGTGAATCACTCTTCCCGCCTGCAGAGATATGTTTTGGCCAATGAACGATAAATGGGACTCTCAGTCCCCCGCTGTACATTTGTCCTTTAAAACCTTTGTCCATACCGTTCATGGGCATTGGGGATTCATGTACAGCACCATTATCGGAAAGGAAAAATATTAATGTATTCTCCAGCGTACCTTGTTCTTTTAGTGTGTTGATAATTTGACCAATGCCCTCATCAGCAGCGTTTACCGAGGCAAAATATTTGTCGGCTTCCAAATTACCGGTATCAAAACGATTCATATATTGTGCAGGTGATGCCTGTTCAAGAGGTATATGAGGAACACTGTATGCAAGGCTAATAAAGAACGGTTGAGTATTTTTATTATTGATGAAATTCACAGTTTCTTTGGTTAAGTTATGTGTAATGTATCCTGGTGCGGCAATTCTTTCTTCATTACGGAAAATCGAACGCGTGTCGTACAGTGCAGCACCTGAGCTGTAGTAACTATAGGAGTAATCAAATCCTCTTTGGTCTGGGCGGTATCCTTCACCCGGAAAGGGGGTTTGGTTATCATGATAATCACGCGTCCTGTCTGATGGGTCTAAGCGGTCTTTATGAACAATTTTTGCATTATGCCATTTACCAATGTTTGCGGTTCGGTAGCCATTTTCTTGGAATAGTTCAGGCAGTAGTTTTATATCTAGAGGGATGCCACTGACAGCATCATCGTTACTATATGTACCAAAGCTTGTTGGATGGCGTCCGGTGAAAATACCTGCACGCGAAGGGCCACATACTGGGTGAGCAACATAGGCTTGGGTCATTTTGATCCCGTGCCTCGCCATTTCCGTAACGTTTGGCATGGCTTTTTCTGCGGCAGCAACCATTTTATCGTATTCACCATGATAACGAGGTGGAACAGGTCGCTTCTCCATTGCTTGTTTATTTAGGGTGTCCAACGTGAAGTCTAACTGTCCTGTACCAAGATCGTCCATGATAATGACAAGAACATTCGGTTTTTCGAGTGATTGCTTAGCAATAGCACCCGTAGATACGCTAAATAAAGCAGCGGCCACCAAACTGGCTACCAATGTTTTTTTTGATGCTTGTTGCATATTATTTCCTTATGGTTGTGTAGGGTATTAAATGTCACCGCATAGCTGATATTTCATATGCGGCATCGCGAGCATTAGATCCTTGTTTAATCGCATTGCTTAACATATACATGGCTGGTGCTGTATGTCTGAAGATCGTACGATACGAATGGCAAAAATAGTTTTGCTTATGTTTTTGATTGGAAAGAGTAACAATTCGATGCTTAGGGCACCCACCAAAACAAAGTTCACGAACTTCACAAGATAGGCATTGATCGGTAAGGTTTTTTGATTTATTTAAGCCGAACTCTTTTTGTTTATGGCTTAACGCTAAAGAACGGAGTGTTTTATTATGAATGTTCCCGAGGCAGTTTTCAGCGTAAACAAAGTGGTCACAGGAATAAATATCACCATTAGATTCAACGACTAATGATTGACCACAATTTTCAGATAACACACACATTGAAGCGGATTGGCCGAGCCAGCGAGCAAGAATGGAATCAAATAGTCGGATAAATACGATTCCAACATCATCTCGTAACCATTCATCAAAGACTTCTATCATGAATCGGCCATAACCTTCTGGCGGAGCGGAGAACGAAGTAATAGATAGAGTGTTATGATCCGAATTAAAGCGTTTTTTATTTATGAGTTCTGTTTGTTGCTCGATTACGGGAATAAACTGTAAGTGACGGGCACCTAATGATTTAAGATAATGATATGTTTCTTTACCATTTGACCAATTTTGGTCATTTATGGTTGTTAGTGTGTTAAATTCAACGTTATATTTTTGAAGAAGTTGTAGAGTTTTCTTTATCCGTTCTGATGTGGGATTTCCATTGCAGTCGATTCTATATTTATCATGATTTTTTGGTATGCCATCAATAGAAACACCGAGTAAAAAATTATGCTTTGAGAAAAAATCACACCAAGAATTATTTATTGAGTAGCCATTGGTTTGAAAGCTGTTAGTGATTTTTTTGCCATTAGAATACTTTGCCTGTAGTTGCACGACATTTCGATAGTAATCTAATCCAGCCATAGTGGGCTCACCACCTTGCCATGAAAAATCGATAGTCTCATTAGGTTGAGACTCAATGTACTCTCTTATGTATTTTTCTAACGTATTGCGATCCATTCTCGTTGTTGTTGTTTTTCTATAAGATGGATTGCTGTCATGGAAGACGGTATGTTCCTTCTCGAGGTAAAAACAATATTCACATGCCATATTGCATGAGTAACTGACAGGTTTTGCCATCATATGAAATGGCTGATAATCCGTGATCATCTATGTTCACTCAAAAAAATCGTAGGATGAATAATAATTAACTATGGGAAAAACTCGCAGATAAAGATCACAAAAATAAAATGTCATTTTAAAAATAAAGGAATTATGTTTTTATTTTGATCTAGATCTCTGTCTTATGATCGTCATAAAATGAGGAGTGATAGCTAGCGCAGGCTGTTGGTCGTGGGTGTTATGAGTTAGATGCAAAAAATCACTTTGTTGATGGGGTAGAGGGAATGGTTCTCTAGTCAATTAACCGAGATGGCTATTGCGAAACCAGCATCATTAAAAAAGGGCATCAGTCATGATGCCCTTTTTGCTATCTCGCCGAAACGAAAGGGCTATTGCAAGCTATTGTAGGCACTGAAATCAAAGCCTCTGGCATTGAATGTTTTGCCTTTTTCATTCTCGATGAGCAGTTCTAAACTGTGATCTGGGTTTGCCGTATTTCTTACCAGTAAGTAGTCCTGATATTTTTGACGGAAGTATTCCAGACCATTATTGGGGGTAAAATGGTCAATGAGTTGGTGGTTGTCGTCATACACAAACACAGACGCTGAAGTAAATCGGTTGCGTAGCTTTACCTTAACCGTGAGTGGTTGATCACTTTCTGATGCGCGAATGGCAAAGCGATAAAAAACGCCATTGTCAGCCGCATCCGTGGTGTGAGCGTTTCTGTCGGAAGGGAAAAATGTGGTGACGTTCCCACTGTGACTTTGCTCAGCGAGGGTTTCATTGCCCGTGAAGGCTTTCAGTGGCAGCACAATATGGTCATCTAAGACAGTGAAGGTGAGCTCTTGGAAGGTAGGACGTTGTTCTAAAAGGCAATCCGCAATGTGTGCGGCAGTAAAGTCGTGACAGTTTATGCCACTGAGCGTGTCGATAAAGGGTATGTCTCTATCTAGATCAAAGGTTTGTATCTCATTGAATTGGGAAGATAAAAATTCAATGGAAAAAATAGCAGGGTTGTCGCCATACGCACTGATATCTTGGATGTCGTGGATTTCAGCCAGACAACTCATGTTATGAGTGGGGGTATGGGCTTCATTGATAAAGGCGGCGCGTTGATAATCATGATTAAAATCTGCACTGCGGTTTAATACATCGTTGTAACAGGCTTGTTTGCTGTCACTCCACGGGAAGGCGGGGTGAGCATTGTGACTGTCACCCAGATAGTAATGAGCCGTAGTGGTGGTCGGGAGAGGTGAATAGATATACCCGGACACTTCCCACCATGTGCGTAGTGTGAACGCATCACTGGCAATCGATGGGATCAAGCATGATTCGTCACTGTTACTGAAGGCTTTCAGGCTGTAGTAGGTACCACCTAATTCACGGCATTGATGTTCACCCAGTAGACGAGGCTCACTGGCGACATAACGCTGCATAGGGGGAATAGGGGCGATACCGGTTGAATCTTCTAAGCTCGGCGGCGTTAATACAATCGTGCCATCAGCTTGTTCGGTGAAGGTAACGGTTTTATGTTGTGGCTGCCTTGGGTCTTCAGCAATCGGAACCGAATAAAACCCTTCGGTTGTCGCGACCTGCATTTCTGTATGATCAGACACATAACCATACCAATGGTGTTTTCCGTTCACGGGCACTGAGGATTTTGTCATGGGGTTACCGCCGACGGTGGGTGTGGTGATGAGCTTACCTTGGTCATACAAAATAGGGGAATCCGGCAAGGTGACATAATGCCATTCGGTGTTGGCCAGATAGACAGGGATCGGTGCATTGCTGCGCTTTATCGGTACGGCATGAAGCGTATGGCAATGCGCATCGCCAGCGTCACATTGCGCGCGCTCGACAGAGGTGACGGTGTAATAGCTTTCGCCCACGGCAAACGTGGGGCTGGTTACCGTCACGGTGGCTTGCCCGACAATGTCTAACGTGACCAGTGTTTCCCCATTATCGGAAAAGGATTGCGAAGTCAGTGTGTAGTTTTCGCCGCCGTCAGTGCCTTCATCTACCTCAATAAGATAGGGGTCAGTGCTTAAAAGGTGTTGGTAGCCATTGGCATCGGTTTGCTGCACCAGATTGCGTGCTTGTAGCGCGGCTTTCTGTACCGGATCCGTTGATTGATGGATCAGTTTAATTTGCACCGAAGAGGGGTGAGTTTCATCGTTTTTATCACCGTCCGATGACCCTGAACCACAGGCTGTTAATAACAAACTTGCTGCTGATACGGCCAGCAGTGATTTTATCACTGTCATAGTGTGAACCTCCTTGTAAACCCGGCCTACAGCGGTAACCCATCCAGTGATGAACGGGTAAACGACCCAGAGGCAGAGGTGAAAACAGTATTAGGGATAAGTAGCCATGAATGAGCGCAGTCATCATGGGAACGATGGTATGGCAGGAGGCGAAATTACCATGATATCAATGGCTATAATTTGCACTAAATATCAAAGTGATAGAGATATTTCTGTTCATCGAGTGAGGTCACATAAAAAAGGCATCGTCTAGACGATGCCCTTTTTTCGTTTGGGGGATGGAAAATGATACGCCGAAGTTAAGTTAAACATCGGCGGTATCCGCCCCTTCTTTGTGAACGCGTATGTCTTTATGAGTGCGGTGACAAAAGAGTTCAGCGGCACATTCTGCACAACGGAATTTGAGATAGTCTTTCTTTAAGATTTTATCTAACAAACTGCGGTGGATTTGGATCAATACGGCCTTTTGATGGCAAGACGGACATTCTTCATAGAACTGCATGGGTATACCTTAAGATATCAAACAATACGCTAAGCGTATTGTTTCACAGTATTTGGGTATTTATGAGTGATCAATGTCTCAATTAATCATGCAATACATGTATGTAAGTGTGATAAGTGACCAAGTCGCTCGAATACTTTTATCGCGGGCTGTGACAATAAGTAAAAGGCGACTTGTCAATGAGGCTGGCGGGGTTATGGTGTCGCTGACAACGGAGCCAAAACAAACTCTTCAATCACTTTGGCCACACCGTCGTTATCGTTGGTGTCGGTGATGTGATTAGCGATCGCTTTAATGTCATCGGTCGCATTACCCATGGCCACGCCTAAACCGGCGTAAGCAATCATATGGTGATCGTTACCGGCATCCCCCATACAAATCACGTTTTCTGCGCTTAGGCCAAGGTGTTCAGCCAGCATAGCCACACCGGTACCCTTGTTGCTGTTGGCGTTCATCAGTTCTAAGAAGAACGGGGCGCTTTGTACCACGGTGTACTGCTCGTATAAAGACGCGGGTAGCTGTGCAATGGCGGCACTTAATACCTCGGGATCGGCAATCATCATCACTTTAATGATTTCTTCGTCATCACTGAGTGTGTTGAAGTCGACTTCGGTAATGGCCACGCCATTGATGTCGGATTCGTGCTGAGTGTACGGGTTATTTTGTGGGGTGATCAGGCCACGCTCTGGGCTGAAGGCATGCACGAAGGTGCCAAAATCGTTGGCGAGGCTGGCAATGTTCTTGGCATCGCGGCCTGTCATGATTTGCTTGCGGATCACTGTTTTGCTGGCAATACGCTGTACCAGTGAGGCGTTGTAGCTCAGCACGTAGTCGTTTTCGCCGCGCATATCTAATTCATCAAGATATGCTGTCATCCCTTCCAGTGGTCGGCCAGAGGCCAGCACGACGTGGACACCTTGTTCGCGTGCAGTCTGAATCGCTTGCTTAGTGCGTGGGGAAATAGCCTTCTGCGAGTTAAGCAGGGTGCCGTCCATATCAAGGGCAACCAATTTATACATGTGAAAATCCATGGTGATACTGTGTGAAGGTGGCATCTTATACCCAAGCCACTACAAGATGCTAGTTTCCAGACAGAACGCATCCGACATCTGACTTTTTCAGGCCATGGGGAGGAAGGAGGACCCCTCCCCATCGGGGGATTTGACGAGGCGATCATGCCGCGTTCCCGCTGGGATTACAGCGCAAACGGGGTCTGTTTTAGCACGGTAAGACGGCAGGCATTTTGTTGGTCATAGAGTGACTGACAGGCATCAATCCACTGCTGTAGGGCAATCAGCAGGAGGAAATCTGCCTCGGCCTGTTCCGGGGTCAGTGACAGCAACAGCATATCGTCAGGTGTGCAGCGACTTAACCGGCGCGTCAGTGCCTTCAGGCGTTGCTGCGTGCTATCAGGCAGCAAATGATGCGTTGGTGCTGCCGGTGATGACAAGCCAGTTGCCAGCATCTGTAAGGTGTCCTGAATGATGCCGTTGATAGCCTGTGAGGCGGCATTATGCTGTTCTGGTTGCGCCAACCATGCCCGGTAGCTGTCTTCAAATGCCCGGTAATGCAGGCAAACCCGGTAGGCTTGCGCCAGCATGGTGTGTATCGGTGCCGCATCGACGTCTGGATAGGTCGCCAGATTGATGCGTGAAAAGGCCATTTCCGCCTGAGCCACACTGCGCAACGGTACCGGTGTCCTGAAACACAGCGGCTGTGCTTTCCCTTTTGCTAAACGTTGCAGCCTTGCATTGAGGCCGGTACGGAAATAGCGCAACTGACGGATAAACACATGCTCTGCCTGACCGGAAAACAGCCCGTGGTTGACCAGAAAAATGACAAACATCGACACCCCAATCAGCAGTAATTGCAGAAGGGCTTGCTGAATGTCAAAACGCGGGGTGAGCTGCATCGCGCCATTGGTCATCAGGACTAAATGTTGTGCGCCGAGTAAACGCATTAACAGTTGTTGCGGTTGCGCAAAGATATACCAGATGGCAAAGGTATTTACGAAGTAAAAGGCCGCAAGCTGCCAGATTTCGAAAAACAGCGGCATGATGAAGACGTATTGCGCCAGCATGATGACGGACCAGCCCACCATGGTGATCAGCAGGGAACGGGCGTTGGCAAAAGGCAGCGATAAAATCACACTGCCCAAGATGGCACCGAGCAGCAGTACCATAGGGCCACCCGGCATCGGCACCGCGATCCACAGTGCGGTACAAATACCGATGATCACACTGATCTTCAGCGCGTGAATGGCATTTTCCGGGTTCAGGTTCCAGCGTGTTTTTTTCTGTACGAATGCATGAGATGCAGAGGAAGTGGAAGACACATGGCGCTGGCGCGGCGTTAATGCCGTATCATCCAGCGCTTGCTGCAAGGTCGCGACAATTTTGCCATGTAACACATCCATCTTGGCCAGCAGGCGCGCTAACTGCATCAAGGCCGCATGATGCTGGAGTGAGTGTGTTTTTGTATCGCATGCCGACGGATAGGGGGTGGAATCCTGCTCGGTCGAATCCAGCGCTGCCAGAGTGTTAAGTGGCGACTCACCAACGTATGTATGCGTTGGATCGGATGCGTGTGCCAGCAGGGCTTGTGCCCAGGCGGCACGTTGCTGGCTGCGCATCAGAAACTGCGCTGACAGTTGATAAGTGCCGGTGTGTGGTTCGAGTGTCGGCAGCAGAGGCAGGGTATCGGCCAGATGTCCGCATAACATGGCCCACTCATTGAGGTGTGTCAGTAAGGCCTGCCAGTCTGCGCGTTTGGCATGGATAAGGTAGCTGTCGGCATCGGCCGCTTGCAGCAAGTCATCCAGACGGGTCAGGCGTTTCATGCTCTCACTCAGTGCTGACGGTGACAGCAGTGTCCCTTGTTCGGCCAGTGTGGTGATGGCTCGCCCTAACAATTGGTGCTGTTCGGTAAAATACTGAGTCAATGTCGGATACAGAACACGGCGGCTGGAGGCTGGCCACAACACGCTGAATACCAGTGTAAAACTCAATACGCCCAGTACGGTTTCCTGCATGCGTAGCACTGCTACCGAAAAGGTCAGATCCGGTTGCAGTTTCCCCATCACCAAAATCAAAGAACACACCATCAGGCTGATGCTCCACACATAACCATGGTGAGGGTGGGTTTGGTGATACACACAAAATGCCGCAAACACAGTGTAACTGAGCAGCAGTAAGAGAGGCTGTTGCGGAAACAACCCGGCTAACACAATGGCCATGACCACGCCAAACAGCGTACCGAGCAAGCGGTGACGACCTTTACGCAGCGAATGACCGGCCGTTTCGGTGGCAGCCATCACAATCACGGCAAAGGCGGCCCAGTATGGACGCTCCCAGCCGAGCCACAGGGCAGTCACAATGGCGAGACACAAGGCCGTCGCCACCTTTAGTGGTAAGCGAGCACGTTGGCTGATCATAGTTACTCCTGCCAAGCGGCAAGCAAGCGTTGAATGCCTGCGGTGAAAGAGGTATCCGCAGGGGAGTGTTTATGGATGATGATGGAAGCTGTCGCGCCGACACGCAGTTGAATGTCTGCTGGTACTTGTTCCAGCGTTAGTCGAACCGGGATGCGCTGTGCTAAGCGGATCCACTGAAACGTCGGGTTCACGTTTGGTAACAAGGAGACACCGGTACTGCCATCGGTTTTTGCAATGCCGTAGCCAATACTGTCAACGTGCGCCGCCAGCGGTTGATCCGGGTACGCCATAAATGTCACGTGGGCGTGAGTGCCTGCTGTGACATCCCGAATATCGGTTTCTTTGAAGAAGCCTTCAATCCAGAAACTGTGCTGATCGATCAGTGCCACCACGGGTTGGTTTGCTACCACTTGGCTGCCTACGTGCAAGGTGAGGTTGGTGATGAAGCCATCCACCGGGGCTTTGACGGTAGTGAAACTCAGATTGAGCTTGGCTTCTTGTAACGCGGCTTCTGCCACCATCACGCCAGCCTGAGCGGATTCGACAGCAGTATGGAGTTGGTTCAGGGTCTGCCGAGGGATGGCGCCGGGTTGACGGTGAGCCAGCGATTGGCCGCGATGGGCTTCATCCTGTGCTTTTTGCAGTAGGGCACGCGCCTGCGCCACACTGGCTTTGGCTTTAGCGACGAGGGCGTCATAGGTGCGCGGATCAATCTTGAATAACACGTCACCTGTTTTCACCAACATATTGTCATGGATCGGCATGGCAACGATTGGGCCAGTCACGCGCGGGGTGATTTGTACGATTTGGGCGCGGATCTGTCCGTCACGGGTCCACGGGTTGTCGAGGTATTGTTGATATTTCCAGCCAATGGCACCCAGTGCGGCAGCCACAAAAAGCAAGGTAAGCGTAAAACGTTTGATCACAGAAAGGGCTCCAAGAAAACTCAAGATGGAAAAAAGACGGTGCCGATAAACAGGGCATAAAGAACGGTGAGTGACAGTTCGACTAAAGGGGGGCTGACAATGTGGCGAAACCAGCGAAAGCGGTTAAGCAAACGCACACTTAATGAGGTGCAAATTAGCCCTAACAAGGCGGCAACCAATAACGGGGGGAGATAAATATCGCCGATGGCAATTTCTTTGGGGATCGCGGCGAGTGGCATGAACGTTCTCGTTATACACGCAGACAAGCGTATGGAGTGAAAAGGAAAGTGTGATCTTAATCACCTTGGTTTGGCAGATAAAGAGGCGCAAAAGGAATACACTCGAAACGCAGGGTTTCTAATGTGCTACGCTACTCAGCGCTCAGTGTTGATAATTGAAGTGGGTATAGGATGGATAGATTAACCAGTATCGAGGTTTTCGTGCGTGCGGTGGCGCTAGGATCGTTTGCTGCCGTGGCGGAAGAGCGGGGGATCAGTGCGCAAATGGTCGGTAAACATGTGCGAGGGCTAGAGGCCGACGTTGGGGCGACCTTGCTAGCGAAATCAACGCGCTATCAGGCACTGACTGCCGCGGGGGAGCAGTATCACGCGCGCTGCTTGGTGGTACTTGCCGAGTTGAAAGCCGCACAGGAAGACATTTATACCCACCTCAACGAGCCGTGCGGGCGATTGAAGATGGCATGTGGGGTGAATGTGGGTATTTCGGCACTGGCGCCGTTGTTGGCACGCTTTCAGCAACGCTATCCGCAACTAGAGATTGATCTGACGTTAGATAACAGCCCGCCGGACGTGAAAAAGGAAAGTTATGATGTGATTTTCCGAGAGCGGGTTGACGGTTATGAGTACTTGGTGGCGACCAAGCTGTGCAGTTACCCTATGGTGTTATGTGCGACGCCGGATTATTTACAGCGCGCCGGTATGCCGCAGCGACCGGAAGATTTAGTGCACCACCCGTGTTTGCAGAGCCAATCGCCTTTAACGTTAAAACATTGGCGATTTTGGTCGCCGGACGGGTACATTACCCCGCCGGTTTCATCGCGTTTGACGATGAACAGTGGTCAAGCGTTATTGGCGGCGGCCCTTGAAGGGAGTGGTATCACGTTACAGCCGATGTTTCAGGTGGCAGACGCGTTGAAAAACGGTGAGCTAGTGGCGTTGCTGCCGGATTACCCGGTGCCAGAAGTGGATTTGTACATGCTATACAAACCATCAATCCGTCATACTGCCCGCCTCACGTTATTGATGGCATACCTGCGAGAGGCTGTTCGAGACGCGCAGCCGTCATGATTTTTGCGTAAAACCGGCGGGCCAAAGTATGCACAATGCAGAAGGTATTGCCGGTTTATGCAACCGGCAAAGTATCAATAATGATAGAGACTGGATTTTTCACCAGCTGTGCGGGGAACAGTGTTAGCCAACCGTGGGCTCTAGCATACTCGACCAGTGAAGCTCGGTTAGTGACGCCATAGGGGGAAAAACGCATAATTAAATTGGCAATTTGCTTTTCTACTGCTTTGGGTGTGCGGTGGATCAATTGTGCGATTTGCTTGGTTGGTCGGCCCCTTAATAGCCAAAAAAGCACGATTTCTTGCGCCGGAGTAAGGGTTAATGCATTTGCTCCGGTGGCGGTAGAAAATGACGCATTCTGTTTGCCTAACGCGCAACTCTCTGCGAACGTGGCAATATTGATCAGTGACTTTAAATTGGCGGCTTGAAACTGAATTCCCCACACATCACCGTTAATGATAACGGGACGTTTACTGAAAGTATAAATGTCATGACCATGCGAATAATGATGAATATCAATGGTGGTCACGGTTTTGTTTTGTGCCATCGCTTGTTGATCTTGCTTAACAAACTCAGCAGCAAACTGTGCTGTATCACATGGCAGCTCACCATCCGTTAAACCTGCGATATCGTTAGGGGCGTTTACCAGTTTTCGGTAAGCCTCGTTCGCATAGGCGAAATACCCATCTTTAGACTTGAGGCCTGCAGGGGTGGGGACGGTCTCTAGCATGTGAATAAGGACAGAGAGATATGTATTTTCGTCTATTTTCACTGTTCTATTTTATCAACTTGGGATTAAAAGAAAGTAGGGGAAACTCCCACTTTTTTATTCCGAACGCGTAATGCTGATAGGGTGGAATATGCACACTGTTTTGTGAATAGGTTATCGCTTTGATTCAAAGAGTCAGACAGCGCTATTGGTTCCGTTGCATAGTCATTCAGGGTGTCGATACAACAGTGTATAAATAACATAGAAGATTTTTAGTTGTCATTATTTTTATTGTTAATTTTACGCAGCTAACACTAAAGTGGTATGCGCAATCGATGTCTTTTATCGAAATAGTCGATGTGTAGGTTTTATTATTGATATATTTAAAATGTACATTTTAAGGGTGTGAAGTAAATATGACGATATCAACGTAAGGGGTTGGGTGTTAAGCTATTGATCTTAATGCTTTAGTGTTTATTTGGTGAGCGGGCGTCGGTTACCTTTTTGAAAGCATAAAATCGCATTGAAATAGGCCGGTGATAAGCTGTATTCGTACGCGATCAATAAAAAGCAGTGTGATGTTTTTGTCTTCCTTATAT
>NZ_JAKJSN010000035.1:0-61156 GCF_050337005.1 Photobacterium japonica
GTTTAGTTTATTATTAGCACTTTACCTTATTTTATATAATGAAGATGATGAAATAGGAAAAATTAGGATTTATTTAAATAAAAATCAAGTTGTAGAAAATGAGTGATTGGAAGGGAATGAGATGAATAAATACAAAATTTTAGAAAGGGATAGTGTTCGCGTTGCGATTGATATATCTCAACCGCATAGCAATCTAGAAATTAGTCAGTTGGCCGCACAAGGTTTTCGCGTTGTTAGTGAAGGCGTTGATGCTCCGACACCAGAACGTGCAGTGGAGTATTTTAGTTTATCTTTTGGGCGTGAAATCATCTCATTAAGTCTTTATAATTTATTGTTTTTTAGAACAAATGCGTTAAGGCGACTGCCTTACTTAGGGATCAGTTTAATTGCGGGGACTGTGTTTGTTGCAATTGTTGTGGGACTCGCGATGAGTCTTGAAGGTTCGATGGATGGTGGCTCTTCACTGGGGATGCTGATTATACTTGCTTTATTAGGGTTGTGGGGAACAGTGTCATTGTCAGTCGCGCGTTGGAAAAACATTGGGCATCAAGGTTGGTATTATTTGATTGCGGTTATCATTGCGACAATCATCGATGGAATATTGATTGAGTTGGGGGTAGAGATTGGGATCGCTGGTCTAATTCTTGCTCTCTATTTACTGTTTACCCCTGAGAATTATGCTCGTCGTAATATGCCAAGTGGCGGCTCTTCGGGGAACGGCAATACGAACGATAAAACACCACAACAATTTAATGCGTAATGTAGCATAGAAAGTAGCAATGGATAAACAGTGGTTCGCTGTACGTTTTTCTCCAGTAAGTGGACTCTAAACTGAAGACACAAAAAAAGCCCTTACGGGCTTTTTTATCAGTAGCAATCTAAGAACAGGTTAACGTTCCCAGTACGCTTCTTCTAGGCAGTCTTCACGCTCAGGCAGGCCACGCGATAGGCGAGGGGCGTGTTGTGTCAATACTTCGTAGCTGACGCGGTTAGAGTACTGACAGATCTGAGAGAACGATGAGTAGCTCAAAAAATCATCCGCGTGTTTGGCTGAGTTTGGCACGTTTGCTTTATGGTAGCGGTTGGCTGACATGTCATGTAACAGGGCAGACAGCGCAGCATCCCCAGCGCCGTTGGTGTTTTTGATTTCAACCGGACCACCCAAGTAAGGGGCAATGTGAGAATACACACGAACTGGTTTTTCACACGCTGACTTCTTCATTGGACGGCTAAATTCATACTTATTGAATTCGGCAATGCGACCCGGTAACAATGGTAGCGTCGATTCACGTTTAAGTTCATCTTCGGTGTAACCGGCCATGTATAAACCAACAGGCCCTGCAGTGCACAGTACCAAGTCAACCCACTCAAGCGCTTTATCGGCGGCAACCAGTGGATCTTTCTCGCCAGTTAGCGCTTCCGCTTCTTCTTCATTCATCGCCACGCAAGTGACGTGATCTTTCAAAAATTCAATCCACCATTCCTGCTTACCTTCGATCACGTACTTCGTGCCCAGTGTCAGAACAACAGGCACACTGTGTTTTTTCGCGTACTCGATGGCTTTTAGCGCTGAATCCGTCATAGGATCGCCAGGCTTACCACGTACCAAATAAGAAGAAAGAACAAGGGCTGACGCATTTTCAAATGCACATTCTGGTACGAATTCTGGTTTAAGCTGGTTCATTTCACCTTCGTTAATGGCGAAAGTGCGCTCACCGTCTTCGGTGATCAAGGTGTAGCAGCGACCGATAGGACCATCAACAGGTTGCAAGTAATCAAGATCCATACGGCTTGATGTGTTGCACAGATAACGGTAAGCGTAAGAACCAATCTTAAGATCTTGGCTCATGACACCCAGAAGAATCGATTTATCATCTGCCAGCACAGAGTAGTTGTGCAGGGTGTTACCAATGGTGTCACCAGGATATTCATGGCTGATCAGATTGAGCTCTTTGAGCTCTTGGTAGAGCAATTCGGCTTTATCTTCGGCAAGCACTAATGAATGCCCTTTACTCAGGTTATGGCGAGCAAGAAACTCATCATCAATACGCGCTTCGATATCTACGATGGTTTGACCAACACCGACTAAGTGGGTACGAGATAGCGGATTTTCTTGCTGAATTTGAGCAACTAATGGATCGCGGGCATTGACTGGAAAGTAATGCTTGGATTTACGCTGACCAGGGAATTTCATGTCTGAAGGCTATCGGTTAAAGGGGATTTTGTTTCATTGTATCACAGAAATGCGATTTACATCCCACTTCATGACAATAAGATGACATGAGTGAATTGACTGCCGAAATTTTACGCGATAACGACGGTGGAGCCATGTGCGACTTGGTAACTGTCTATTTCACAAACAAAAAAACAGCCGCTTCATCGGCTGTTTCTTTGTCTAAATAGCAAGAGTGTGAAGAGGGCTATGACAGCAGTTTTGGAGCGTGTGCTCTTGTGCCGCCTACGGGACGGTTAACTGAAATTGCGCGTCCCTTTTTCATTCCTTTTTCATAATCGGCGGTCAACGCTTTCATGGCTTCTTGCAGTTGCTTTTTGAAGGTTTCACGGTCGAGGTTTTCAAACTCTTTATCAATGAAATTCGACATGCGTTGGTCGTGGTCGTCATCGGTGGTGAGCACAGGCAACTTTTCTAAGGCGCCTTCTAACCAACCCGCAAGGAAAGAAGAGACACGACGGGTAATCTCAGGATTACTGGTGCCCGATCCTTGGAAGCTGTTACGGAATTGGCCGGTTTGTTGGTTCATCTCGCGATAAACAACGTCAAAAGCGAAAGCGGCAAAAATGGCGCGTTCGGCCATACCGATAAATTCAGCTTGCTTCAATCCCTTATGATTGGTTAGCACGCATTCAACGCCAAAGCGGCGGTTAATGCCACGTATGATCTTCAATATCTGAGGGCTGATGTCAGTAGGCAGCAAGGTGGCTGTTTTGGTTTTGCCCATTTTGATGAATTCAATATCGTCTTTTTCCAGACCATATTTGAGCATTAAACGGTGGGCCATCTTTATGGCTTGGGCGGCTTCATTGACATTCGCCGAGTTACCTAGCTCGAGGCATTTTGCAATTTTCTTCAGCGCCTTTCGCTTCTGTTCAGACATTCGGTCACACCATGGTTGAAAAAGGTCGGATATTTTAACGTGAACATCCCTATAGCACAATTCCCTTTGTAAGGCTGATGTCGCATAATAACACGCGTGTTTCATTGATAAAAAACATGTTATGACATTGTCTTACCAAGAAATAGATGTGCCTTTTGAATACCGACATACCTGCTGGTTTTGCGGGGAGCCGTATTTTGACTCTCATGCCTTTATGGCCGCGCCCAACTATGAGCAGCAAACACTGCCGATTCGAGTGCCTTGTTGTCAGGAGTGTTTTTCGTTATGTAAACCCATGAAAGTCAGTGGATTAGACATTCTGCGGGACAAGGTGAAAGCGCAATTGCACCGTAAATACGAGAAGCACTTACAGATTGGCATTAACTGGACGCAGGAAGAGCTGGAAGACTGCGAGTTTGAAGGTAAGGCGCTTGAAGGTTTCAGGGAAAGCGCATGGGCGATGTACGAAATTGCTAAGGGGCGCGTGAACTACACGGGGTGGCCACTGGTGATTGATGGCCAGCCGGTGACGGCGTTCAGTTGTGCGTTTCATGTGCAGTTTGATGGCGTGACTTACACCAGTTTGCAGCAGGCGATTGAACAACTGGCGAAAGCGTATGCCATCCCTCAGCCGTATCTGGAAGATGTAGTCGAAGTGGTGGGGCGAGATAAGCTGACCTATGCCATTCGGTTTGCCAAAATGACCTATGGCTATTCTGCCCAAGAGCGGGCGGCGAGTGTTGCCAGTCTGCGAGCCTTATTAGCGGAAGAGGCGGCTTTATTTTTGCCGGCGCGCACTCAGCAGGCAGGGATCGACGTTGCATTGCCGGCGATTCAAGAATTTATTCTTCATCGAACCGTCATGCCAGCGCATGCCATTCAGTGGTTATTCAAGTATGGGGTTGTGACGTTGTCACAATTAGCGGCGCAGGAAGATGCGTTTTTTGCACACTTTGGTCAAGATTCAGAGCTGACGGCATTCACCTATTTCAATGCGATGCAAATTTACCTAGAACAGCGTGAAATCGACATGCAGTGGGCACGAGAACAAGACCCAAACCGTGCTTGGTTTGATCAATTGGCCTAGGTGACATTGCTGGGATAAGAAAAAAGGCGCTATAAGCGCCTTTTTTGTGTTTGTTATTCCATTGGATCATCCATGGGGGCAGTGATAACCGTTATTGGTTTTCGCGAGACCACACCATGGTTTTGCCGTTTTTATCGAACGCTAACACGTTATACGGGTCTTTTTGGTCGTTATATTCCATGCCCGGTGACCCCATAGGCATACCGCCTACCGCAAGGCCTTTCATGCGCTTTGGCTGAGATTCAAGAAAGCGGATCACTTCATTGGCCGGCACATGGCCTTCAAACGCATAGCCATTAATTTCAGCCGTGTGACATGAAGCGTATTCAGGACGAATACCCAGCTTAATTTTCAATGGTGTTAGATTTTCTTCGTACACGACATCCAGTTCGATGCCGTTCTCTTCCATGTGTTTTACCCACTCTTTACAGCATCCACAGTACGGTGACTGATAGTTTGTGCCTGTGTATTTAGCGGCATTTGCTGATGCGGTGAAAGTCAGTAGAGCAGCCACAGCCAGTGTTTTTACCAAAGAAGCGTGTTGAGTTAATTTCATCATTATTACCTGTTTATACATTATATATACATTGTTTATATCGACAGATGCATGCGCAACAGAGCGCTTGAATGCATCAAAGGGAATGGCAAACAATCAACAGGTAGTAGGAGGACGGAAAATGAACTCTGTGTATGACAGGCGCTCACCTTCGCGATCATCAAACCCTTGTGTGGGTTTAAACGTTTGGTAAGCCAAGGTGTCAGCTAAAATCGCCATATTCAGGCTATGAGAGTGACATTCGGTATCACTGCAACAGGAATCGCTGGAAGGGTGCGTGGTGTGGTCGTTATCGGTGGCAGACATCGCGGTAAGATCATGCACCATCATAGCCGCGCAGCACTCGGCGGCATCTGGCATGTTCATCATGCAATGTGCACGCAGTTCGGTTGGCATGCTATGGCTGATTGATACAGATGCACTGACGCCAAAAGAGGCTGAAATAATCAGCATCAAGGCGATAACACATTTTGTGATCAATTGCTGTAAGCGCATCCGCGAACCATACATCCTAAACATAACGCTAATTATATCTATCAATGTCACGAAATCACAATCACAAGATGGAAAGAAAATTGCGATAGGTCAAAAAATGACAAGTCTTTGAACCGCCACTGGGATTCTTCCGAAACGGGGCTGTAAAGGCATGAGACCTTGTGTGACGTGGCTTTCAACGTCATAAAGACTGACTTTTTTCTGACAAAAAATCCGGTCGTGTAGGATTTAATAACTACAATTAGAAATTTATAGCTTTTTGGGGTTTTTCGGGATGCAATACACAGAACAGGACCGTCAGGTACTACACGACACATGGATGAGTTACAAAGCGAAGATGCGTGTCACGCAGATTGAAATGGCGAAAAAGTTAGGCATCAGCCAATTGGTCTTTTCAGATATCTTGCGCGGTAGCGTGCCATTGGAACATCGCTTCGTTACGCAGTTCTGTAGTTATATTGGGGTTGATCCCGTGTTAACGCTCCCCTCATTGCGTAATCAGGTCGGGAGTCTGTTGCCAAACCAAGTGACGTTAACAAATACGTATATTGTTGATGGTGATATCAAGAACGTACGCTATAGCGGTAACCAGATTGTGGTGGAATATGTACACAGCGTCGATATGACGACCGCTTAAGTTGAGTCATCGATAATGCAATGGTTCAGCTTAATCACTGAGCAACAAAAAAGCCCTCATAACGAGGGCTTTTTTATGCCTACAGCTTCATCACACCGCTTAACGGCAGGTGAAGGGCGTCGTGATAAGGCTGTTATTGACTGTGATTGTCTATTATTAGCCGTGATTGTCTGCTGCGATTGTGTTATCACTTTGCCACTCCGGCACACATAGATAGAGCAGGGCGGCACAGCAAATGGAGGTCAGTAAATCAGTTGGCCAGTGCATACCCAGCCAAATACGGCTCACACCCACACCAGTAGCCCAAAGAACCAGCACCCCAGCCGGTAAATAGCGCCTTCTGCGTAAGAAAAAACCACCCCAGAACACCACGCACACAGCAGCAAAAATGGTATGCCCAGAAGGCAGTGAATAGTTGGTTTCCCCTAGCCAGTGTTTGATGCGCCATGCGCTAATGTGCTGACTGGCTGCGTGTACCGCATTATCTTTCCCTACTTCATCCATGTGATAGAAATCCTCTGGCGAGGAGACAATGCCGAGCGCTTCCAATTCGTAGGTATAAGGACGAGGGACTTCCGTGAGGTGTTTCAATCCACTTTTGGCGGCAAAGCTTAACACCAGCAAAATGGCAAACTGGATGCCCAGTTTACACACCGTTTTGCGAGGGAGCCTCAACGCCAGTGGGATCGTCATCAGTAACGTTATGGTGATCAAAAAGCCAGGATTACCGGCAGAGAAGGTCAATGATGAAAAGAACATCCCGATAGCATCGGAAGCCGGCGCAGCAAGGTTGGCTTGCGAGTAAAACATCAACACACCCGATAGCAGGGTGGCGAAAACCAGCAGGGCAATCAGGCCTGGGATTTTGGTACTGAAAAAAGAACGTAAAGACATGGCGCTATAACATTGGAAAAAGGGATTTGATGGTAACAAAGTCTAGATGCAGCAACGTAAAATAAATGTCATTTTATACGGCAGCGGATGCAAGAAAACGTCAAAATGTCGAAACGTGTACAATCACTATGCGATTTTTCCCGTTGTAGATGAATATAACAGAGCGATGAAAAAGGATAGACAATGAAGATTGCATTAATCGGCTTGGGTGATATTGCGGCGAAAGCCCATTTACCCGTACTGACTCAAATGCCGGATGTGGAATGGGTGTTCTGTACTCGTCAACCGCAGCGGTTGGCCGAGTTAGCGGCCATGTACCGTATTACCGCGTGCTATACCGACTACCGTGAATTAGTGAATCTAGGGTTAGATGCGGTGATGATCCACAGTGCGACACAGGTGCATGTCGAGATTGCCCAATTCTTCTTGAATCATGGGTTACCCGTGTTTGTTGATAAACCGCTGGCAGATAATTATGCAGATTGCGAACGACTACACGAATTAGCCGCACGTAAACGGTTACCGATCTTTATGGGTTTTAACCGACGGTATATTCCACTCTACCAAACCCACCTTACCGGGATGCGGGGTGAGGAAGGGAATACGCATGACGCTTTACGCGGATTGCGGTGGGAGAAACACCGCCATGACTTGCCGGGAGAAGCGCGTACCTTTGTGTTTGATGACTTTATTCATCCACTCGATAGCATTAACGTTTATGCGTCTATCAAACCGGAAGACATGCAGCTTTCCTACCAGACTGAATCGGTATCCACGGATCAATCTTCGCACCGCATAGCACGCATTGATGTGCAGTGGCAGCAAAATAATGCCCTGTTTCAGGCTTCCATGAACCGCTTACATGGCATAACGAGTGAAACGGTATCTGCACAGTATCCTAATAAAAGTTATCGTTTTGATTCGATGACAGAAGGCGTCTGTTGGCAACACAACCAAGAGCAACGGGTGCGACTGGCCGATTGGACGCCGATGTTGGCTTCAAAAGGGTTTCTTGCCATGGCTGAGCATTGGCTTGAGGTTGTGTCAACGGGGCAGCAGGCACAGTATTTTACGGATCGTAATCTTCATACGCACAGATTGGCTGAATATATCTTACAGCGTATATCAATACGTTAATATGTAAGCGCACAGGCTTATTCTTTTCGTCTGTATTACAGTAAGACGTATTACAGCGAAAATAGGTAAGCCTGTGTTATACCTATCGTAGTAAAAAAGATGTCACTGAGATGTCGAACATTATTGGCACACATTTTCTACCTTTCCTTTTATTTCAGTGTGATAGCGATAATATTGCGTGACGATGAAATTTCTTCGATTGCGATTTTATTAAAATTAATGGTCTGTGATTTTGCTATCTTTTTTTTTGAATCTGCATAGAGAGCCGTTTGTTTCACACGTCGCAAATTATATGAGAAGTCGATTCAACTTGATGAATATAGTCGCGACACCTGCTGTGTTAGTCCATCGCTAAAAGCATAATCAACGATTTGGTCATCGCTGTTTACTCGATAGCGACTCAATGTACTTTTACTCAGCATGGACGATTGTTATGCGTAGTTCCTCCCCTTACTTTGCCGGACAGAAGATCAAAGGCAAAGGTGTCACCAAAGCGATACTCAGCCCTTTACCCATTCACACCAATTTTACGAGTGATTATAACGCCCGTTCGATGTTGAGGAGAAATTATACATTCATTGATGTGGGGGGCGGTGTCGCGAATGTATTACATGGTGTTGCTTCGGGTCGGTACGTCGCTTTTGGTGCGCTGTTGTCATTGCTTCTTTATGCTTTTATTGGGCCGTTCCTACCTGAGGTGCAACGGTATGCCGTAAAAGATATTTATGGCGTGGAGTTTGTTATTAAAGCGGAATATTCAGGTTTTATCATTGGCCTTACTGTGATCTCAATTCCTCTTTTATTCATGTTCGCGGTTGCTGTTTCTGAATTGATAAAAGCGATCAAAGTAGCAAAGGAAAAACCGCCATTTCGTTTTCATCGCCAGCGTCGAGAAGTCGCGATGCCAAAGTGGAATGAGCAATCTAAGCGGTATGAGGTACGTTACTGCCCTTGGGAGTTGGTATGTGCTTGGGTTGAAGATAAAAACGTGGTGACGGAGGGGAATAAAATAGCAAAATCGGTTTTATACATTGGTGATGATAAAAGTGACATGACAGAGGAACAGCTGGGCGTGTCTAAGGCGATTCTTACGTTGGACAAAGAAAGCGCGGTGATGGAGTGGGAAGCGATTCGTCGTTTTATGGAAGAGGGGATAAGTCATGATGGTGAGCTATTTGATCAGTCCAAAAAAATGACGATGCGTCGTGTGATTGAGGATTACTGTGTAACGAAAAAGCTACCCGCCCATGCATTTTCGTTGAGTAAGCGCATGTGGTGGGAAGTGAGCGGTTGGCGCGTTGCGGTGATTTTTTATAATGTCACGAGGATGTTTGAACAGAAACACGCTTTCCGTGATCCTACCTTTGAAGCATGGAGTAAGCCGATTAATGAAAATGAATGGCAAAAACCGAGTGCGGCATTGACGAAATATAACACGTGGCTGAAGCGCAATGAGTATAAGAAAGGGTTGAATATACTTAACCTCGGGGATGTGAAAGATAAATATTCACTATAAAAATGATGACGTGACTGTTGAATGTTTCGCGGAACATTCAACAGTGAATGCACACGGTGATGTGCTTTTCGTTGCAAAAGTAAGCGGTAAGTGCGTGTAAACGGTGCATACTATGTGATTGGCCGATTGCCTTTTTTGCCGATTAAATTTTAAACACAACACCTTAATAATTGTTTGTGCACGAATGAATTGCTGTTTGTGTGCATTATAACTGTTAACAATTGTAACTTCCTATAATCACACTAAAATTCGTGTGTTTAGACAGCGATAAATCACTAACCATCAATAAAATAAGCAATATTTCTCTGGAAAGATGCTTTTTGAGCTGCTAAGGTGCCGCCCCTCACACAAACCGTGAGATGATTATGCTGACTAAAACACCGAAAGGTGCTGACAAAACTGTTTCTACTCTAACGATTGGCTTTTTTAGCCTGTTCCTGTTTTTCTCCCTCTATGATATGGCGCATGTGCGGCAGCTCATTGATACGGCTTTTGCGATGGCGACGGATACGTTTGGTCCATTCTGGCAATGGTTGATGGTGTTGAATGCAGTGATTGCGATTGTGATCGCCGTCAGTCGCTATGGTAAACAGCGGTTAGGTTCTCGCACGACACCGGATATTGGTACATTTCGTTGGTTAGCGATGATAATGTGTACCTTGTTAGCGGGTGGCGGGGTGTTTTGGTCAGCGGCTGAACCGATTTATCACTTCATGACATTACCACCAAGCTTCGCAGGCATTGAATCGCAAACGGCGGAGGCCGTGGTACCGGCACTTAGCCAAAGTTTCATGCACTGGGGCTTTTTGGCCTGGGCTGCGTTAGGCACGCTGGCAACTATTGTGTTGATGTATGCACACCATCAGGGTGGAGTGAAACTGCGTCCACGCGCGTTGTTGTATCCTTTGGTGGGTAACAAGTTAGAACAGCATTGGATCGGATCGGTGATTGATGCCTGTGCGATCATTGCCGTGGCAGCGGGTACGATTGGGCCGATTGGTTTTTTAGCTTCTCAGCTAGGGTATAGCTTGGAAGTGGTGGCAGGGTTGGAAAACACCACCACAACGCAGTTGGGTATTCTAGCGTTTGTTGTCGCGATTTATTCGTTGTCTGCGTTTACCGGTATGGATAAGGGGCTGCAATGGCTGAGCCGCTTTAACATCATTGGTGCGTTTGCGTTGCTCATGGTTCTGCTCGTGTTTGGCCCGACCGCCTTTATTTTTGAACACTTTGGTCTTGCCTTTGGTGCATACTTGCAACACTTGCCTGAAATGAGTGTGAACACCGATGCCCCTGAATGGAATCAATGGTGGACATGGTTCTTCTGGGGATGGTTCATTGGGTTTGCTCCAATGATGGCGATTTTTATTGCCCGTATCTCTGAAGGCCGTACCATTCGAGAGTTGGTGATCACCGTAGCGATTGCTGCCCCGATTGTGACGAACTTCTGGTTTACCGTATTGGGCGGCACCGGTATTTTCTTTGAGCTGCAAACACCGGGTGTGATTGCAGGGCCATTGGCCGAGTCTGGGCTACCCGCGGTATTGTTGGCCTCTCTGGCGCAGCTACCGTTTAACGAGGTGTTGATCCCGGCCTTTTTGGTGTTGACCACCACGTTCGTTGTGACAACGGGTGATTCCATGGCGTATTCCATTGCGATGGTCGTGTCGGGTGATAATCAGCCAACGAAAACACAGCGTCTGTTTTGGGCGGTTGTGATGGGCTGTATTGCTGCCGTTTTGCTGGTGGCAGGTGATGGCGGTCTGGGTGCGTTGCAATCATTCATTGTAATTACGGCGGTGCCGGTTTCACTATTGATTGCAGCAACGCTGGTGACGGGGCCTTTGGCTGTGTTGCGTATGGAAGCCAAGCGTGAAACTCAGCAGCAAGCACAATCAGACGGTTTAGCGCAGGCGAGTATGCGTTGGTCGTCTGAGAAGGCGGTGAATTCCTCATCGTACTGATCGCATTAGTCGCAAGACCCGTCGTCGTAAGATAAGATGAATAGCAATGGCCCGATACGGTGAGTATCGGGCCATTTTTTTGCGCCTTGAAAACGGACATGAAAATCGTCGATCGTTGTTGATTCGCCATAGAGTAGCCGGCGATTAGTGCTTGATAGCCGTAATATGCCCAAGTATGCCGTTATTTGTCTGCCACGGGCACCATGATGTGCACATACGGGGTATCTTTCCACATCACATAAGGGCCACCGGTGCTGGGATCATCCGTGATGCCGGCAAGCATTTCTTTTGGCACGATGATCATTAAGTGTGGGCCTGTTTCCACATAGTCTTTGGCTTTCTTGGGTTCTTTGTGGAAAGGGTCACTGTTACTGACACCCGCCCCGCGATCCCCCTGTAGCATGTAAGAGATGCCGATCTTGGTCGCGTTGAAATCCTCTTTTTTCATCATTGCAGACAGCATTTCCATCCATACCGCATCGTTACACATTGGCATGCCATCACCGGGGAAGGTATCAGGCAAGCATGTCCAGCCATTGGTGCCTTTGACCACGACTTTCCCATCGACAATGATAGTGGCTTTATGACTGATAGATTCAGGCGCGGCAGAACGCGCGCGACCAATTCGGTCGGTCATGAGTTCGTCAGCGCTAAGTGCTTTACTGCTTGTGGCGCTGTCATCAGCCATAGCGGAAAAAGAGAGCAGGCTGCAAGACAGGGCAACCGCGAGACAGTGTTTTGTTTTACGGGGAGTAACCATGATATTAACTCCAACTGATTAAAATGACATCATGGTGTCATTCACAAGGTCATAGATTATGACTTTATCAGTATAGATGCCGTCGTCGCAGGCGTAAGACAAAGTATGACACATGCGTATGGCGTCCCTTGCCATGAAGGCACAGCAAGGGAATCCGTAAAATGGAGGAGGAAAATCAGCGTTGAAAATTTAAGCCGTGTAAGGCAAGTAACCGGTAAAGCCGCAAATTTTCCAGCCTTGTGGGGTGTGCTTGAGGTAATACAGGGTTTGCCATAGCAGCGTATCGTTTTGGCCGTCTGCGCGTTTGATTTCGCCATTGAATTGTTTACGAGCAATGGCGCGGCCATTTTCAATGATAATGCTTTCTAGCGTCGTTGCCGCATGCACGGCGGCTTCTAGGGGTTCTGCGTACTCGGTGTCTGCGGCTAGCTTGGCTTGTTTTACCCATTCATCCCTGTAATGCGCAATACTCGAAAACGCGAGATCCCAAGCGCCGGGGTCGGCCTGTTTACCTGCATTGACGGCAAAGAATTCGTCTTCGATAAAATCATTTTCGACCTGACGCCAGTCGGCATCGCAATAGGCTTTGATATCACGCGTGACCAGCATTTCCCAAATGGCGGCTCTATCGGGATCAGTAAAAGGGTTTGTTGAGTACATAGTTAGCTTCCGTTCTTGATGATGTCGTTCAATTTTCGAAGGTATCTTTCTATGCCAGAAGATAAACAGGATTGCGATAGATTACTGAAAGAAGAGGAAAATGTGTGAGCCGGATAAATAAAAAAGCCCCAACGACATACAACAGGAAGGGGGTTGTGTGTCGTTGGGGCTCGGTATAATGCTTATTTTGCGAGGCTTGCGATTTCAGCTTTCGCGTTTTCTAGGCCTTTGCTTGCCATCTCTTCACCCATGTTCAGGGCTTCGGCATAGACAAATTGCACATCGGTCATACCGACAAAGCCCAAAATGGTTTTCAGGTAAGGCACCATGGTGTCTGTTGCGCCATCTTTGTGCATGCCACCACGTGTCGTTACGACAATCACTTTCTTACCGGTTAGTAGGCCAACAGGACCGTTCTCTGTGTAGCTGAACGTGACGCCAGCACGCGCGATTAAGTCAAACCAGTTCTTCAATTGTGTTGGGATAGAGAAATTGTACATTGGCGCGCCGATAACAAGGGTGTCGCTGGCGTGAATCTCATCAATCAGTTGGTTAGACAAGTTCAATGCGTCTTGCTGCTTTTGGGTCAGGTTATCGCCACCGCGTAAACCCCCTGCAATTTCACCATCAAGGACGGGTACGGGTGTCGTCGCTAAATCACGCTCAATGATAGATGCGGTTTCTAGGCTATCAACCAGGTGGTCGATCAGGCCGTTAGATTGAGAGTAGTCGCCAAGAATGCTTGATTTAATTACGAGTACGTTTGCCATTGTTTGTGTCCTTAATCTCTGTTTTATACGTTGTCTGTAAGGTATGTACATACTATACGGTGACGTGATGGATCAGGATAGCGGAAAAATCTGGGCTATATATTCGAAAAATTCGAACAAGTTTTTTTCGTTAAACTGAGGAGGGCGAGTTCCCTATATCTAGGAATAAACAGGGTGTTTGCAAAACGATGGGATATTGTCTCGTTGAATTGAACGAGAAGAGAGAGCCTGATGGATAGGAAGGACGAAAAATTCAAACATAATGAAAAAGACAAAAAATAGCCCGAAACGACTCCTGTCTCGGGCTTAGGGGAATGGCTCGTGAGAGCCTTGCGCTAACTGGTTAGTAAATGGAGATCAATTACACTATCAATGGTAGTTCACGCAGCATCATTTGCCAGTTTTAGTAAAGAGAATGTTATTCAACTCTGATACTTAACAAAAAAATACCACGCGGCGCGTAATTATATGGCAGTTACTTGATCTGCTTTATGACCGACTGACCGTACACGTTTTGACGACGATGAGGTTGAGTGCGTGCCGTGCGCATTTACCGTTGTGCGTCAGGCTTAAATATCAAAAAGGTTCGTGTCGCGCACTAATTCTCGCGGCAGACCATTTTTAATACGATTACCCACCCATTTACCGATCCCAATTGGGTAGTCACGGTAGGTCACAATCACTTCGCCTTTACCTGAAAGGTCTTCTGGGCGAATGTCGCGACCCATGAACCATTCTTTCGCTTGTGCCGATGTTAACGCAATCGCAGTGCTTTCATTGCCTTTGGCCAGTGTCATGATGGCCTCGTGCTGCCAGCGATAGCCTTTCTTGTGCTGTTCTGCCAATTTGATGCCAATGCGCTGGAAGCGAATTTCATCCAACAGATTACGCAGCTGAGCAGGGAACAACCAAACTTCTTTATCGCGTAACCAAAGATCGCTACCTGCAGGAATGGCCATGTCGATATCGGCTTTAAAATGCTCTGCGATCGCTTCTGCATCTTTGTCGGATGCGGGTGAGAACGGGAACTTGCCTTTGCGTTTTTTGACCGCAGGGGATTCAACCGCCGCTAATTTGCGAATACGCGCCACGAAGAAGCCTTCGCTGTCGTAAATTTGCGGGTAAACGTGCAAGAAGCCTTCTTCTGTCAGCGCTTTTTCTGCACCATCAAACAGATCCGCCAGCGATTCAAACGCGACCGCCTCACCGAATGTATCTTTCAAGTGTTGGCACACTTTTTGGTTTTCACTCAGGTTTAAGGTGCAGGTTGAGTACACCATCACACCGCCCGGTTTCAAGGCTTGGAAACCGCTGATGATCAAATCACGCTGAACGCTGGCGATATCTTCAACAGACGCCAAGCTCCAGTTTTCCATCGCATCATCATCTTTTCGGATCGCACCTTCGCCAGAGCATGGTGCATCCAGCAAGATAGAGTCGAACGCTTCTGGTGCCCAACCACCAAACACACAACCGTCAAAGTGGGTCAGGGCTGCGTTGTACACACCACAACGTTGTAAGTTGGCGTGCAGTACTTTAATGCGACTCGCCGCCAATTCGTTGGCAACCAGTGCACCACGGTTTTGCATGGCACACGCAATTTGGGTGGTTTTAGAGCCTGGTGCGGAAGCCATGTCTAACACGCAGTTGAGGGCGTCGTTATCTTTTAGCAAGGCCGTCACAGGCATCATGGAACTGGCTTCTTGAATGTAGAACAAGCCCGCCATGTGCTCAGCGGTATTGCCCAGCGACACGGTGTTCTCGTCTTCACGCTCAATCCAAAAGCCGGTATCACACCAAGGCACAGGGGTGAGGGTCCAGTCTTTGTCAGCTACGCGCGCTAGAAAATCGTCAACGCTGATTTTTAAGGTATTCACACGAATACTACGACGCAACGGGGTCTTACAAATCGCAATGAACTCATCTAAATCAAGATGGGCAGGAATGATTTGGCGGATTTGTTCAATGAAAGCGTCGGGGATATGGATATTAGGGTGCAAGGGAATGTCTCGATTATCTAGCAGTGAGCAGAGTTTACCATTTGTGATTCAGGACGTAAAAAGAAAGGAGCGCAATGCGCTCCTTTCAGTGGGGAGAGAAGAAGGGAAACCGGATCAGTGTTTCGGGATCGCGGTACGCCATGTTTTCCATTCCGGATCCACCGTTTGGTGAAGCAAGAAGTGGCTCTCGGCTTTGGCTTTGGGTGACAGGGGTTGTTCTTCCGGTGTAGCAAATGCGATGCCGCCGCGCAGTAAGCTATCAACGGTGCCCGTTTGTACATTAGCACCAGTCAGCCCAATGGTGACATCCACACCTGAGACATTCCAAAACACAGAATCAGTGCGTACAAGATGGCTGTAAGCGTGTTCTATCTGTGCTTTGATGATGACGCGATCGGCCAACTCACCCAGAGCGACATCGACAACCTGACCGACCTGAATATCACGGTAAAGCAGCGGGGTGCCTTCCGAAATGGAATCGCGGTTTTCACTTTCCAGCACCACGGTCAGGCCAGCGTTGATTAACTCTGCCGTGCCGAGGGTAAAGGTCTGTGAATACGTGCCTTTACCTGGCGTCACAGCAATGTAGCTGCTGATCAAAGTATCAAGATCTTTGGCGCCTGTCAGGCTGATTTTTGGTGTTACGACCCAGAAATAGCTGTCCGATTTTGCCAGTAAATCGGCATATTTCGGGAACAGACGCGCTTTCACCATCACGTTGCCTTGGGTGAAGTCAGGGGTGGTTTCCACCACTTTACCCACGTTCACGCCTTGGTAGCGGATATCGGTATTGACCGCAATGGATTTGGCATCTTTCGCGACCATGGAAATGAGTAAACCAAAGTCTTTAGCATCATTGAAGCTTGGGTAGAGCTTATAGCGTGAACCCGAACGGTTACTGATCCCTTTCATGTTATCAAAAGCGATGCCACCTTTGATTAACGTTGAGAGTGGGTCGGCTTTGATTTTCACGCCGCCTAACCCTGCATCAACTTCGACACCTGAACGGTTCCAGAACACGGTATCTGCCGTGATCAAGTGGCGGTATTTATTCTCAATATTGAGCGAAAGAGTGACACCGTCACGGGATAGGGCATAGTCTTTGACTTCACCCACCTGCATGTTGCGATACAGTACCGGGCTGCCGGCTGAAACCGGTGGTAGTGCATCGGCATACAGTGTTACCGCGCCGACGCCTTGTGCTTTTTCAGCCGCAAGTGTCGCGAGTTGGTGGCTCTTATACAGAGGATATTGTGATTGAATCTTCTGGCCGCCGCTGCTGGTAAAGCTGATCGCTTGCGTGATCAGTTGATCGGCTGGGGGAACAGACACATCCAACCCCTGCGCACTCAAGTTGGCTTTAATGCCTCCGTCGATATAGAAGCGGCTTTGTGAGCGAACCAATTGGGTGTATTCCGGACGGACAATTACATTGAAACGTACATGTTTGCCATCGAGCTTAACGGATTTTACGCGGCCGACTTCAATGCCACGGTGCATCAATTTGGTGCCGCGTTTAATGCCGAAACTTTCGCTGGCATACAAGGCAAAGTTTGCCACACCCGGCTGTTGCTCTTGCAGTTCATCTTGGCTAATGGCAACAAACTGACGGGTTGCGTCGCCTTCACCGGGGATCAGAGTCAGGAAGTTACCGCGAATAAGGTTACCGATGTTCTTCACGCCATTGAGTGATAGTTCTGCTTCTTCCAATAACAGGCGAGAACCAGTGGTCAGCAAATCACTCATGCTTGGCTCAATGGCCGCATGAGCAATGATTTTTTGGCGGTCTTCATCTAAACGTAAATCGGAAATTTGGCCGATTTGCAAACCTCGGTACACGATAGGCGCACCACTGGTACTGATGTTGTTGCCTTCCGGTAGCTCAATCTTAATGGCAATACCACGGCCTGCCGTATTTAAGTCAGGGTAGAGGCGGAACAGGTGATTGGGTTCAATCGGTAAGCCTTCATCCGGTGAGTCAAAGGCAATCGCACCACTGATCATGGCCGATAGGCTTTCAAACTGGACATCGACGCCATTAAAACCAATGTTAGCGCTCATGCCGCTGACATTCCAAAAGCGGCTCTTGTTGGTAACGAGTTCGCCATACTGTGGCTTGATCAACACATCAATGACTACACGTTTTTTGTTATTGCTCAGGGTGTAGTTGTAGACCTCACCGACAGGGATCTTTTTATACAGCACTTGCGAGCCAATATTGATGGAGCCAAGGTTGGGGGCGCGCAGTTGTATTTTTAGCCCGTCACCCACAGGGGTGTCAGCCGGTTGAGAGTCCAGCGCCGTGAATTCACTGGCGAACTTACCCGGCCCAGGTTGCAGTGCGATATAGTTACCGGATACTAAGGCGTCTAGGCCAGAAATACCGGTAATAGAGGCTTTGGGTTTGACCAGCCAGAATCGGGTACCATCTTTGAGGGTACGCACGGCTTCTGGGTAGATGTCAGCCTCTACATAGATGCTTTGTAGATCAGAGGAGAGATTCACATCACGCACGATACCCACTTCCAGCCCTTGATAACGGATGGTTGTACGCCCTGCGATTAAACCCGCCGCATCATTGAAATGAATTTTAATGCGCTCACCGGCGTCATTGACTGCTTTAAAAACAAGCCAACCTGCCAGAATTAAAGCTAACACCGGTAGGATCCATAAGGGAGAGATCCCCCGATCACGCCTTATTTTCACAGGCTCGGGTTGTTGATGGTTGAGTCCGTTGTTCATAGTTGTCCCATATCAGACGAGAATCTAAGCTTTCTGCTGCAAGCATGGTTAAGACCACGACAACACCGAAGGCAATGGCTCCGGGGCCGGGGGTAAAGTCCAGTATCTGGTCGCGGTCAATCAAGGCGACCATGATGGAGATAACGAATAAGTCCATCATTGACCATTTACCGATCATTTGGATGAAGCGATAAAGCTTCATCCGCTGAAGGTGGTGGATGCGGCGATTAAATTGAATTGTCAGCAAGATGTACGCCAATCCCAGTATTTTCGCCACAGGCACAATAATACTGGCGACAAAGATAATAATGGCAATGCCCAGCATGTCGGTTTTCACCAGATGTGCCACGCCAGAAAAAATGGTGTCTTCTGCCCGTTTCCCGTTATTCAAAAAAATAGAAATGGGGTAAAGGTTGGCGGGGAAGATGAAAACGGTCGCCGCAATTAAGTACGCCCATGTTTTTTGAATCGCCATTGGCATACGTTTGTACAGTGCGCTCCCACAACGAATACAGTGGGCGTGATCCCCTTGTGTCATGTGGCATTGGTGGCAATGGAACGATTGTTCTGTGGCATCGTGTTCGGTTTCTGGCTGCCAGGTTTCCCAATAACGACTAATACTGATACGTGACAGTAAAACAGCCATCAAGACTTGCAGCATCACTAAGCTATACAGGCCGGGGCCAACAAAAATGTCGGCATAGTCTTGGACCTTGAAACAGGAAATCCCCAAACTGACCAGAAAGACATCAAACATGGCCCAGTGCTTAAGGTGACTGATGATCCACATGGAATGCCTGAATAGGTTAAAGCGACGGAATCGTAAGCCAATTTGTGCGGTGATCACTGAACCACAGACAAGAAAAGGGGCGATGGAGCTACAAAATAGGATTAAGAAGGCGACGGCAGGGAAATCAGCGGCAAGCGCGATGGTGCCAGAAGGCAGCGTCGCAGGGATCATCACACCAAACAGCCGAATGGTGATCATAGGAAACAGGTGTGCCGGAACCATCAGGATTAAACAGGTCAGCGCAATGGCAAATTCACTGGAGAAGCGAAAGTAACCGCCACGATAGAGTCGGGCATTGCAGCGTGGACAGTAAGCACTTTGCCCATTTTCAGCGACCTGTGGCAACACTGGCAGATCGCAATCTGGGCATAGTCTCGCAGTGGTCATTGAACGTTAATCCTTTATAAAACAAAAAGAAAGTTAAATTATGCGCAAAAGAAGTCGGGCTGCGCAAGTTCATTTGGTGAAATATGCAACCAAGGTATGAATAGCGAAGCCCGTTATGAACACTATATTATTATTTTAGGTTTGCTCTGGCTACTGATACTTGAGTGACATTGTCACATTTGGTCGGTATCAACGCGTCAGAGGCCGAGGTTTCGGGTGTCACAGAATCCGCCGATTGCACCGCACCGTATAATGTTTGATATAAACCGGCTTTATTCACTAATTCATGGTGCGTTCCGCTTTGGCTCACTTGGCCATCTTCCAGTACGTAGATGACATCCGCTTGTTTTACGGCCGATAAACGGTGCGCAACAATTAAGGTCGTCCGGTTTGCGAGGAATTGATTCAATGCCATATGCAATGCCGCTTCTGTGGCGGTATCCAACGCAGAGGTCGCTTCATCTAAAATTACAAATTCAGGATTCGCTAACACCATGCGCGCAATGGCTAACCGTTGACGTTGCCCGCCCGAGAGTTTGATCCCTTGACGGCCAATCTCGGTGTCCAGCCCATCGGTTAAGCGTTGGGTAACATCCGCCATCTGTGCGATATCTAATGCTTGCCATAACTGCTCGTCGGTAAAGTCTTTACCCAACGTTAAGTTGTGTCGCATCGTATCATTAAAAAGCACAGGGTGTTGTAAGACCACTGCCATTTTGTCACGCAAGGCTTCATAGCTGACGGCTTCAATGGGATGCCCATTGATCAAAATCTCGCCGCTGCCTTTTTGGTAAATTCCCAGTAGCAATTGAATTAACGTTGATTTACCGCCGCCCGATGAGCCCACCAATGCGACTCGTTTGCCAGCAGGAATTGTCAGATCCAACCCGCGCAGCACTTCTTTGTCTTCATCATACGAGAAGCGAATGTTCTGTAGCGTAATATCAATGGCTGAATGATGCTTGAACGGATCGACAGTTTGTACTGGGCGCACTTCTTCATCAATGGCTAAGAGGGTGTTTAAACGCTGCATTGCGGCAGAGGCGCTGTACCAGGCAAACTGAATGCCGAGCAGTTCTTGTACCGGACCTAGCATGAACCACAGGTAACCGAACACGGCAAACATCTGACCGACACTTAAATCGGAAAACAGCACCATAATCATGGCCATGGCGCGGAATAATTCAAAACCAACTAAGAACAGCAGGAAGGACACGCGGCCAGCGGCTTCTGACTGCCAGGCGTATCTGTCAGCATCATGGCGAATGCTATCCGCGTTGTCTTTCAGTTGATTAAGGAAATCACGTTCACGGTTGGCAGCACGTAATTGGTAGATCCCATCTAAGGTTTCCACTAAGCGTTGCTGGAAACGCTCAAAGGCTTGGTTTTCCATTTTCTTGAGGTTTTTTACCCGATTGCCCATCAGCTTTGAGGCATAAACAACCAAGGGGTTAACCAAGAGGATGAATAAGCCTAACTGCCAGTTGAGCCACAAGAGAATACCGGCCGTGCCGATGACGGTGAGCAGGCCAATCAAGAAGCGGCTTAAGGTATCACCGATAAATTTATCAATGGTCTCGACATCGGTCACGAGATGGGAAGTGATCCCACCGCTTCCACGCTCTTCATACTGACGCATACTGATACGCCCGAGTTTATCGATCAGCATTTTACGTAGGTTGTACGTCATGTCTTTGGCGACGAGCGTGAATTGTCGGC
The DNA here is from genome assembly GCF_050337005.1 of Photobacterium japonica. Classification (NCBI taxonomy): domain Bacteria; kingdom Pseudomonadati; phylum Pseudomonadota; class Gammaproteobacteria; order Vibrionales; family Vibrionaceae; genus Photobacterium; species Photobacterium japonica. The sequence goes on from NZ_JAKJSN010000035.1 coordinate 21,231, forward strand.
TTTGCAGAATGTTCAACGCTTGGCTGGCAACGCGCATAACAATCACGAAGAGCAGCACAAGTAAAATATACGCGGTTGGCTGGTGGAGTGATTCAGGGAGAAAATGATTGAGAAATTGAATGCCGCCGGCGGGTTGCTCAAGCAAGATTTCATCTACCATCAGCGGCATCAGAAGGGGGATGGGCACACTGATAAGTGTCGCGATAAGCGCGACGATGTTGGCGACCACAAGCCGGGGGCGATGATGTTTCGCTTGCTTTATCAACCAAGACCAGTTAATCATTTGGTTTGTACTGCCTTTCACGATGATAATGATTCCTATTATTAGTTAAGGCGCTATTCTAACGGCTATAAAAGGAGTAGGCCATGGGAAATCGATCTGTAAACTACAATACGCTTACTAAGCAAGCGATTGCCTTGATCGACGGAGAAACAGATCGCATTGCTAATATGTCTAATATTAGTGCGCTGTTGGCCATGGAGTTAGCGGAGATTAACTGGGTTGGCTTTTATCTATTAAAAGGTGATGAGTTAGTGCTAGGGCCGTTTCAAGGAAAACCTGCGTGTGTACGGATTCCTGTTGGAAAAGGCGTTTGTGGTACCGCGATGGCAACACTGACTGTGCAGCGTGTGGAAGATGTACATGCCTTTGAAGGGCACATCGCCTGTGACGCAGTCAGTAACTCGGAAATTGTGATTCCGCTGATGATCGATGGAAAACCCTTCGGCGTATTGGATATAGATAGCCCAATACTGTCAAGATTTAGCCAATATGACGAAGATGGTTTGGTGACTTTGGTTGCTGAACTACAAAAAAGACTCTAATTGTATGCTTTCGGTGGTTTTTCAGCGTTAGGTAACTATAATAGCGGAACAATTTCTTTTTGATTAAAAGTACTAACGGCGAGGAGACTCGCTTTTGTCAGGAAAGTCCATGGAAAACTCTGAAAAGCTAACGAACAGTAAAGAAGTGATTGCCTACATTGCTGAGCGTTTCCCAAACTGTTTTACTGTTGAAGGTGAAGCGAAGCCTCTTAAGATTGGTATCTTCCAAGATTTGGCAGAGCGCCTAAATGAAGATCTGAAAGTAAGTAAAACCCAGTTGCGTACAGCTCTGCGTCAATATACTTCTTCCTGGCGTTACCTTCACGGTGTGAAAGCCGGTGCAAACCGTGTTGACCTTGATGGCAACGAATGTGGTGTGCTAGAGCAGGAACACGTAGATCACGCGAAACAAGCGCTAGAAGAAAGCAAAGCGAAAGTACGTACTCGCCGTAAAGAACAAGCTGTAGCGAAAGCTGCTGCAAGCAACGACGGTGAAGCAAAAGCGAAAAAAGTACGTGCTAAAACGGCTAAACCTAAGAACACTAAGCCAAATACGTCTAAGCTAAATAAAAAGCCTGCAGAAACGACCCGTGCACTAACTGCTGACGAAGTAGTTGTTGGCAAAAATATTAGTGTCAACATGGGCAACGGAAATATGCCGGCGACTATCGTTGAAATCAATAAGGACGATGTGCGTGTTCGCCTATCTAATGGTCTAACCATGGTAGTAAAAGCGGAGCACTTGCGTTCGTAAAGGAGAATGCTCGACGCATGAACTGTCGATTCCGTTTCTCACTGATAGCTGCTGGCATGATGCTAGCAGCTTCAGCGCAAGCCCTAGAGGCTAAATATTCACTCAGTGATATTCCGCAGCTGACGCCTGAAAAACAGCATGCAACCGCGAGCAAGCGTGTTGCATCCCGTTTTACACGTTCGCATTACAAGCAGTTTTCACTCGATGATACCTTCTCGGCCAGCGTGTTTGATCGTTACATCGAAATGCTGGACTTCAATAAAAGCTTCCTAACCGCTTCAGACATTAAGCAGTTTGATAAGTGGGAAACGCAACTTGATGATCAGCTCAAAAGAGGTGATACATCGGCGGCGTTCGATATTTTCAATACCTCGCTAAAGCGTCGTTACGACCGTTACCAATATGCGCTAACACTCCTTGACCGTGATATTTCTTTTGATACCAATGAAGAAATGGCTATTGATCGTTCTGAGTTGGCGTGGGCAAAAGATCGTAATGAGCTCAATGAAATCTGGCGTCAGCGTGTTAAATACGATGCGTTGAACTTGAAACTCGCCGGTAAAAATACCGATGAAATCAAGGAAACGTTAGGTAAGCGTTACAACAACGCACTCAAGCGATTAACCCAAACCCACAGCGAAGATGTCTTTCAGATTTACATGAATGCATTTGCGCGAGAGGTGGATCCGCACACTAGCTATTTGTCTCCTCGTAATGCAGAACAATTCCAATCCGAAATGAATCTTTCATTGGAAGGGATCGGTGCTGTATTGCAAGTGGAAGATGACTATACCGTTATCCGTTCTTTAGTGGCTGGTGGGCCAGCATCGACGTCGAAGAAATTGGCGGCAGGTGATCGCATTATTGGTGTCGCACAAGATGGTAAAGACGTTGTCGATATTATCGGTTGGCGTTTAGACGATGTTGTTCAGCTAATTAAAGGCCCGAAAGGGAGTAAGGTTAAGCTGGAAATCTTGCCTGAAGGCAACAATGCGAAAAGTTACGATGTCACTATTGTACGCGACAAGATCCGTCTTGAAGATCGTGCAGTGAAATCAGAAGTCAAACTGTCGCAAGGCAAGAAGATTGGGGTGATTGAAATCCCAAGTTTCTATGTCGGTTTGTCTGAAGACACCAAGAAAGAGTTAGCGAAATTGAATGATAAGCAAGTGGATGGCGTTGTTATCGACTTGCGTAATAACGGTGGGGGTGCGCTGACAGAGGCCACCGCACTAACCGGATTATTCATTAACAGCGGCCCTGTAGTACAAGTCCGAGACAGTTACGGGCGTGTGAAAGTGAACAGTGATTCTGATGATCGCGTTTACTTTGATGGCGCACTAACGGTATTGGTTAACCGCTACAGTGCATCTGCGTCTGAAATTTTTGCCGCCGCGATGCAAGACTATGGCCGTGCAGTTATTTTAGGTGAACAGTCATTTGGTAAAGGGACCGTGCAGCAGCACCGTTCACTGAATCACATTTATGACTTGTTCGATAAACCGCTGGGTCATGTGCAGTACACCATTCAGAAGTTCTATCGCATTAATGGCGGCAGTACGCAAAACCTTGGTGTCGTGCCGGATCTGTCTTTCCCATCAGCGGTTGATCCTGCTGAAACCGGCGAGAGTGTTGAAGACAACGCATTGCCTTGGGATAGTATTAAAGCCGCGGGTTATAAAAAACTGTATAACTATTCGACGGTTTTGCCTGCGCTAAAGAGCAAGCATGATGCGCGGATCAGCGATGATATGGAATTTGGCTTTATTCAAGATGATATTGTTGAGTATAAAGCTGAAAAAGATATCAATACGATTTCTTTGAACGAGAAGCAACGTATTGCTGAGCAGGATAAGGATGATGCAGATCGCTTGGTTCGCTTGAATCAACGTCAAAAAGCATTGGGTGAGAAGCCCTTTGTGACGTTGGATGATGTGCCAAAAGATTATGAATCGCCAGACGCATACTTAAATGAAGCTGTTGCAATTACAGCTGATTTGGTCACAGCACAAAGTTAGACAGTATGTTTTCGAGCATAAAATAACAACGGTACCTTCGGGTGCCGTTTTTTTATGTCTGCGATTTATTTTCCTGCGTTCTTTAAGATCGCTGACTTATTGTGATCGACAGAAATGCAAACTTCGTCGAAAAACAGATGTAAAAATTCGTCTCTAAAGTGAGACGTATAAATAAAACCAGTGATATTCATCCAATTTCTCATCAATATCCTGAAATGAGGGCTAGGGTTAATAATAGGTAGGTGATCAATCCGCTGAGAGGGAGAATGCTATGACAAAATCTTTTCTGGTTGCTGTAATGCTTTTTATTACATCACTGAGTACCACCGTCCGTGCCAGTGACTTAACGGAATTTGATTACCCTCTATTGCTGGGGGATTGGTATTGGTTTAGTAATACTGACGAAGGGGTAGCCAGTGAAGGATCGAATTATCGTGCGATGAATGTTAAATTCAAATCTAACTACCGTTTTGTGATTCGTCTTTTACAAGTGGACGGCAGCGTGGATGAGTGGGACGGTATTTATGATATTGATGAAAGCACGATCACTTTTTCGTCAAATGATCAGCCAGAGCAGCACCACACTTACATGTTAAGTTATAACCAATTTATGCTAGATGGTGCACGCTTTACTAAATTGGCACCAGAAAACTTGCCGGGTAAATGGCGTTCTTCGCGTATTACAGGACAAGATGTGGGTGAATCTGTTTCTGAATTAGCCATTTCATTACGCCCTGATTTCTTATTCTCTGCCGAAGTGTCAGGCAAGAACGGGAAAAAAATTGAGCACAGAGGGATTTATTACCTCGAAGATGATCGCATCGTGCTTATTTATGAAGATGGTCAACATGATAGCCAATTCCAATTAGGGAGCAATACGCTGACGTTGAGCAATAAACAATTTGGTATGGAAGCTATTTTGGAGAGGGAATAGGTGAAAAAGACAGCGGATATAAAAAAGCGAGAGTATGACTCTCGCTTTTTTGTATTTGCTTGCTGGGGTGAGACCCTGACGGTTTAACCCACAATCTTAAAGGCAGTGCGAAGCTGAGATAAATACTCAGGATCACGGCAAATACTTTTCCCCGGTTCATCCGAAATTTTTGCGACCGGACGACCTTCACACTCCGTGAGCTTGAGTACGACATTCAGGGTTTTTACGCCTGGTAGATCACACGTTAGCTGGGTACCAATGCCAAAGCTGGTATTAATACGGTGCGCAAAGTGTTTGTAGATCGTCAATGCTTTATCAAGGGTCAGGCTGTCAGAGAACACCAATGACTTGGTTTTCGGATCAATCCCCAGAGATTCGTAATGCGCAATGGCTTTTTCACCCCACGCAATAGGATCACCACTGTCGTGACGTAAACCGACGAAACGTTCAGATAAACGTAGATCAAAGTCGCGTAAAAAGGCATCCATATTGATGCAGTCGGTTAGGGCGATACCTAATGAATCTGGGTATTCTTGCAACCAGCGGTTCAATGCTAATTGTTGGGAATCCGCTAACTCACCGGCCAGTTGTTGGTGACCTTGGAACCATTCATGCGCTTGTGTCCCCACGGGCATTAACGCGCGGGTACGAGCCAAGTGGTAGTTAGACGTTCCTTTGAATTCAGGAACATGCGCTGTGAGATAATCGACCACATGCTGATGGACTTCTTTTGAGAAACGACGGCGGGTGCCAAAGTCAACAAGGCTAAAGGCATCAAGGTTGATCCCTTCTTCGCTTGCTTTCTGATAGAAATTAGCCAGTTTCAGCTTAAGCTGAGTGATGGCATCTTCGACAGAGACATCCGGATAACTGTGTCGGCAACGCACTTCACAGATAATGGCGAGCAGAGGGACTTCCCATAAAATGATGTCTAGCCACTTACCTGTGATCGTAATGGCGAGTTGATCGCCAGACGTATCCACTTCAACGTGCTCGCTGTTGAACTGGTAACCTTTCAGATAATTAAGGAAATCTTCTTTGAAGAAACTTAACGTTGAAAGGTACGCAATTTCTTCTTCGCTGAACGACAGGCCAGCAAGACGATTGATATGGTCCTGAATCTCTTGGCTATAAGGACGTAAGTCTTCATTGCTTCGGCAATGGAATTCCGCAACCGCCTCAGCGTTTGGGTACTGATGATAAATTGCTTGCTGCATATGTAGCTTATATGCATCGGTATCAAGCAGGGAGTCGATAACCCCAATGTGTCCAGAATGATTCATAGCTAATGTAGTTGTTTTAAGCAATTCGGTGATTTTACCTTATTTTGTGCGAACGTTGCCTCAAAATGTTTCAAAAAGTTGAAATTTTTAGGTTACACACCATACGTTGGCAAGACATGCGCAACAAGTAGGCGAAGCCTTTTAGTGTAATGACGTAGGATAGTGTAAAGTTGCTGTTGCTTCGATGATCGCACTGTGAAAGTTTTATTGAATAAGCGTTATCGCTTATCAGTTTAAGTATAGTCAAAATGAAACGCTGCGATTGATATGCAGCAGCAGTCAAATAATGAGCATAAATTTACTGCATTTTTGTGGTGTTGGCCAAATATTAAGCAATTAATGGCGTAACAGGCACGCATCCGCAGGAATTGACTGGATACACTTGTTTGTCTTACCTAAAGGCAGTTTAATGGAATTAACCGCCAGCAAGCATCAGACTTGCAGACCCAATGGGTAATGATCAGCGCGGACAAAAGAAGGAATTAACATGGCCGAACAACCAACAATGAATCAGCCAACGGCAAAATACCGTTCAGATTATCAGTCACCTGATTTCACCATCACCGATCTTCTATTGGAGTTTGACCTTCAGGATACGGCAACCCGCGTGGTGGCGGTGCATAAAGTGCAGCGTTTGAACGCGACGGCCACCACCTTGGTGCTGGATGGCGACGATTTGACACTGGTGCGTGTGGAAGTCGATGGTCAAGCGTGGACGGATTACACGAAAGGCGAAGGGACGCTGTCAATCAACCAACTGCCTGACAGTTTTGAATTGTTGATTGAAACGGAAATCAACCCAGAAGCGAATACCTTGCTTGAAGGGTTGTACAAATCTGGCGGTGCATTCTGTACCCAATGTGAGGCGGAAGGTTTCCGTTGCATTACTTACTATCTCGATCGCCCTGACGTACTAGCGCGTTTTACGACGAAAGTGATCGCTGATAAAGAGCTTTATCCTTACCTGATGAGCAACGGTAACCGCATCGATAGCGGTGAGCTGAACAATGGCCGCCATTGGGTATTGTGGGAAGACCCATTTCCAAAACCAAGTTACTTGTTTGCCCTTGTTGCGGGTGATTTCGATGTGTTGCGCGATCAATACACCACCATGAGTGGTCGCGACGTGGCACTCGAAATCTATGTCGATAAAGGCAACCTTGACCGCGCTGAATACGCGATGACTTCATTGATTAATTCAATGAAATGGGACGAAGAACGTTTCGGTCTGGAGTATGATCTCGATATCTACATGATTGTCGCGGTGGACTTCTTCAACATGGGTGCCATGGAAAACAAAGGCTTGAACGTCTTTAACTCCAAGTTCGTATTGGCAAACCCAAAGACTGCCACCGATACTGACTACCAAGGTATTGAGGCTGTCATTGGTCATGAATACTTCCATAACTGGACCGGTAACCGTGTTACCTGTCGTGACTGGTTCCAATTGAGTCTGAAAGAAGGCCTTACGGTGTTCCGTGATCAGGAGTTTTCTTCTGATTTGGGTTCTCGTCCAGTCAACCGTATTAGTAACGTGCGTATCATGCGTGGTCCACAATTTGCTGAAGACCGCGGTCCAATGTCACATCCGATCCGTCCTGACAAAGTGATCGAGATGAACAACTTCTACACCTTAACCGTGTATGAGAAGGGCAGTGAAGTGATCCGTATGATGCACACACTGCTGGGCGAAGCGAACTTCCAAGCGGGCATGAAACTGTACTTTGAACGCCATGATGGTACGGCTGCAACCTGTGATGATTTTGTCGCAGCAATGGAAGATGCCTCTGGCATTAGCCTTGAGCGTTTCCGTCGTTGGTACAGCCAAGCGGGTACGCCAGTGGTGAATGTTGAGACTGAGTACCTAGCGGAATCAAACCGTTACCGTGTCACCATAAAACAGCATACGCCAGCCACGCCGGGACAAGCAGATAAATTGCCGCTGCATATCCCGTTTGATATTGAGTTATATAACCCGCAAGGCGAGGTTGTCGCATTAGAATGTCACGGTGAGCCGGTTCACAACGTGCTGGATATCACAGACGCAGAACATGTTTTTGAGTTTGAAAATGTGACTGATCAGCCAGTTATTTCGATGCTGCGCGAGTTCTCTGCACCAGTGATTTTGGAATACGATTACTCCGATGCCGAGTTAACATTCTTGATGGTGCACGCTCGCAATGAGTTTGCCCGTTGGGATGCAGGTCAAATGCTGTTGGCGAAATACATTAAGCAGAATGTGGCGAATGTACAAAGCGGCGCGGCGTTTGATTTGGCTTCGGAAGTGATTGATGCGTTCCGTGGTGTATTGCTTGATGCGAATCTGGATCCGGCATTCATTGCTGAAATGCTGACATTGCCGAATGAAAACGAAATTGCTGGTTGGTACAAAACGGTAGATGTGGATGCAATCCACCAGGTGGTGAGTGAGCTGGAAAGTACTTTTGCCCGCGAAATGCAGGACGAGTTCAGTGCGATTTACCACAGCCTAGCGCAATCGGCTTACAGTGTGGAACACGATGCCATGGCCAAACGTGCTTTGCGTAATACCTGTTTGTCTTACTTGGCGAATACCGAGCAGGGCAACGCCATTGTTGAACAGCAATACCAAGCGTCTGACAACATGACGGACACCATTGCGGCGATGACGGCAGCAAACAATGCACAACTTGCCTGCCGTGCGGCACAAATGGCCGACTTCAGTCAGGAGTGGACGCATGATGGTTTGGTGATGGATAAGTGGTTTATGCTGCAAGGTAAGAACCCTGCAGACAACGCGCTGAGCAATGTGCGTGAAACCATGAAGCATGCAGCCTTCAGCCTGAAAAACCCGAACCGTACGCGTAGTTTGGTGGCAAGTTTCTGTTCTGCAAACCCGGTGCGTTTCCACGCAAAAGACGGGTCTGGTTACCAGTTCCTGACAGAAATTCTGACAGAATTGAACACCAGCAACCCGCAAGTGGCATCACGTTTGATTGAACCGTTCTTGAAGTACCGTCAGTACGATGAAGCACGTCAAACGCTAATGCGTGCTGAACTTGAGCGCTTATCACAAATGGAAAACTTGGCAAAAGATCTGTACGAGAAAGTGCAAAAAGCATTGGAAATGTAAGATTTATCGCTAAATTTCAGTAAAATAGAGGCAAGCCGATGTGCTTGCCTTTTTTATTCCTGTTACTTTTATGCCAGCGATTTTTACTCTCCAAAATTTCTGTTTAAACGTTTGTTAAAAAAAGATGAGCCATACCTAAGATGAAATTTTACACCTTTTCTATTGCAGTGAGTTATCAGCAGTTCTTACAGCACTATTCGGGCGCGGCGAGTAGCGTGTTATTGATGACAGATTGTGGCCTGAAACTGCAATTGCCAGCGGTCCGTTTGCGGCCATTTTTGCGCCAAAGCGGGATACATGGCCGATTTAAAGTCACCGTGAATGCACTGAACAAGTTTCATACCATTGAGCAAATGGTGTCGTGATTGGCTTACGTAGGGTTAGCTAGAACCTTTACTCACCCTAGATTTCTCTGTATGGATTCCATCAGAAAAATCTATACGCCAGTCACACATTCGAGGATTGGCCTTCGCCAATGCACTAAAAGTATAACGTTTACGCAACAACTGATCTTACAATAGCCGTAACACATCGCCGTGAATCTTTAGCCGTTGAACTGAAAAGGTAAGCGGAGAAAAACCAATCTCATGAATGAGTTATAAAACTCTATACTTGATTGATAAACAGAACGATGGAGTATGGCTATGACGACACCTGATCCCATAGTGCCGGTATTACTTGAGAAAGTGTATGGCTTAATCCAAGACAAGATTGAGAGCAAGCAACAAGCGTTAGTGGAGGTGTTTGCTCAACGACTGTTAGGCCAGTTAGCCGATGATGATTTACTGCAACGTAATGAATCTGATCTCTATGGCGCAGTACTGAGCCTGTGGCATCATTTAGTGCAAAATCAGCCGGATAAAATTTCTGTCCGCGTCTATAACCCCACCTTAAGCCGCTATGGCTGGCAATCGACGCATACGGTTGTCGAAATTGTTACCCCCGATCGCCCATTTCTGGTTGATTCTGTCCGAATGGCATTAACCCGCTTGGGCATGACCAGCCACTTGATGCTGAATGGCCCGTATTATTTTAAACGCAATGATAGCGGTACCATCATTGATGCGTGTGGGAAAGACGGCGAGTTACAAACCCTGTTTCACATCGAAGTCGACAGGCTCAATAAGAAACAAGAACGAGAGATGCTGAAGCAAGAACTCGAGCTTGTCCTGAATGATGTGGAAGTGGTGGTGAATGATTGGCAATTCATGCAACAAAAACTGAAAATAGTGGTGGAGGAGCTGAAATCCGCGGCCCTGCCGGTTGAGCAAGAGACACGGGATGAAACCATCGCTTTCCTTGACTGGCTCACCCACCATAATTTTACTTTCATGGGTTATCACCAGTATGATTTGATCGCGGTCGAGGGGGATTATGAGTTACGCCCTTGTGAAGGCAGTGGGTTAGGGATCTTAAATAAACCTGCGAAAGTCCGCACACTGCGCCTGTCACAACTGCCTGAATCTGCCCGCATTGAGGCCCGCAAACCGGAACTGCTTATTCTCACTAAAAGTAACGGTAAATCAAAAATTCACCGACCCGCCTATACCGACTACATCGGCATTAAACGTTTTGATCGCAATGGCAACGTGATAGGTGAACACCGTTTTACGGGGCTTTACGCATCCACGGCGTACCACCAATCCACCATGAACATCCCACTGCTGAGCGATAAAGTGGCTCGCATTCTTGAAGAAAGTGGGTATTCCAGCGGTTCGCATTCATGGAAAGCGCTGAATAATTTGCTCGAAACGTACCCGCGAGATGAGCTGATACAAGCCAACGAGAAAGAAATGTTGGAAGTGGGACGCGGTGTGGTACGCATGCAAGATCGCGACTTACTGCGGTTATTTGTGCGTCGAGACCCTTTTGGGCGGTTCTTTTCTTGCATGGTGTATGTCACTAAAGAGCGTTACAACACGGAGTTACGCCGTAAAACCCAAGCGGTACTCCAGGCGTATTTTGCCTCAGAACAAGATGTGGAATTTACCACCTTCTTTTCAGAAAGCCCGCTCGCCCGCACGCATTATATTGTGCGGGTAGAAAACAATAACTATGACATCGACGTAAAAACGATAGAGCATAATTTGGTGGAAGCGGCGTCATCGTGGGAAGACCGTTTGTACGGTTCACTCAAAGCAAATTTCGGGGAAAGCCAAGGCACCTTGTTAGCGAAGAACTACGCCAGTGCGTTTCCTCGGTCTTATAAAGAACAAATGTTACCGGGTTCGGCGGTCGCAGACATTGCCCAGTTAGAAGCACTGAGTGAAAACAACAAACTGGGTATGTTGTTTTATCGGCCGCAGGAAGAAGCGAACGATTCCCGCTTTGTTAAACTCAAATTGTTCCATCGCGATGAGCCGATTCATTTGTCAGATGTAATGCCGATGCTAGAAAATCTCGGCTTGCGGGTGATTGGGGAATCGCCGTATCAAGTGGTGACCGCAGAAGGGATCGTGTATTGGATCCTTGATTTTGCCATGTTGCATAACGCCTGCACGGGCATCGATCTCAGCGAAGCGCGAGATCGTTTTCAAGAAGCCTTTGCCGCGATTTGGTACGGTGAATTAGAAAGTGACGGCTTTAACCGTTTGGTACTGTGCGCAGGCATTACGGGGCGTGAAATCACCATTTTACGGAGTTTTGCTCGCTATATGCGCCAAGTCGGCTTCCCGTTCAGTCAGCACTATATTGAAGAAACCTTATCGAGCCACAGTAACTTGGCTAAAGACTTGGTGGCGTTGTTCCGGTTGAGGTTTGATCCGGTTGAACATTATGATGAGAAAACCGAACAGGGACTGATCTCTCGACTGAACGAAAAACTCGAGCAAGTGGAAAGCTTGGATGATGATCGGATCATCCGTCGCTACATGGATATGATCCTTGCCACGCAACGTACCAATTACTACCAAAAAGATGAACAAGGCCAACCGAAACCGTGGTTATCGTTGAAACTGCGTCCCTCTGAAATCCCTGATATTCCAGCCCCTGTGCCTTTCTTTGAAATTTTCGTGTATGCGCCCGATATTGAAGGCGTGCATTTACGTGGCGGTAAAGTCGCGCGCGGCGGATTACGCTGGTCTGACAGGCAGGAAGATTTCCGTACTGAAATTCTTGGTTTGGTAAAAGCCCAGCAGGTAAAAAATACGGTCATTGTACCGGTTGGCGCAAAAGGCGGCTTCGTGTGTAAGCGTCAGCCGCAATTGTCTGGGCGAGAGGCGATCCTTGCCGAAGGTCAACGTTGCTATAAACGCTTTATTCGTGCGTTGCTTGACGTGACCGATAACATTGTGGACGGTCAGTTGGTCCCACCTGTGAATGTCGTACGCCATGATGAAGATGACCCATATTTAGTGGTCGCCGCTGACAAAGGCACGGCAACATTCTCTGATTTGGCCAACAGCGTTTCAGAAGATTACCACTTTTGGTTAAGAGACGCGTTTGCGTCCGGCGGGTCTAATGGCTATGACCATAAAAAAATGGGCATTACGGCCAAAGGGGGCTGGGAATCGGTCAAACGGCATTTTCGCGAGTTAGGGATTAATTGCCAGGAAACCGATTTCACCTGTGCCGGGATTGGTGATATGGCGGGAGATGTGTTTGGTAACGGGATGCTTTTGTCCAAGCATATTCGTTTGGTCGCGGCCTTTAACCACATGCATATTTTTATCGATCCAGAACCGGATTCAGCCAGCAGTTGGAAAGAACGGGATCGCTTGTTTAATCTGCCGCGATCCAGTTGGGAGGATTATGATCCTGCGTTGATCTCCGAAGGTGGTGGCGTGCATTCGCGCCGCAGTAAGTCAATCAAACTGACGCCACAAGTGCAGGCATTATTAGGCACGCGTAAGCAAAGTTTACCGCCCAATGAGCTGATAGGTCTGATTTTAAGGATGGATGTCGATTTACTCTGGAATGGTGGGATTGGCACCTATGTCAAATCGACCACAGAAACCCACCCCGATGTCGGTGATCGTGCGAATGATGCGCTCCGTGTGAATGGCGCAGAGTTACGGGCCAAAGTTGTGGGTGAAGGCGGTAACTTGGGCTTAACCCAACTGGGCCGTGTGGAGTTTGCAAAGCGGGGTGGTTTGGTCAATACCGACTTTATCGACAATGTGGGTGGCGTGGATTGCTCTGATAACGAAGTCAACATCAAGATTTTGCTTAACAGCTTGGTGGCGGGCGGCGACCTGACCTTCAAACAGCGTAATGAGCTATTGGAGCGAATGGAAAATGAAGTGGGTGATATCGTTCTGGATGATGCTTACCGACAAAGTGAATCGATTTCAGTGACGCAACAGCAGCACACACAGTTGCTGAAAGAGCAGATCCGTTTTATTCATCATTTGGAGAAAAACGGTAAGCTGGATCGTGCGTTGGAATACCTGCCAGATGATGACACGCTGGCAGAACGAGAAAAGGCCGACATGGGGCTGACACGTCCGGAATTGGCCGTGCTGGTTGCTTATGGAAAAATGGTACTGAAAGAGGAGCTTGTGTCAGATGAAGTGGCCAGTGATCCTTACCATGCAAGGTTGTTACCGGCATATTTCCCGAAAGAACTGCAAGCGCAATACCGAGGACAGATGGAGCAGCATCCGTTGCGTAAAGAGCTGATCGCCACCAGCTTAGCCAATGAAATGTCGAACGAAATGGGCTGCAATTTCGTAACGCGCTTACAGGAAGAAACCGGTGCATCGGTGGCTGAAATTGCTGGCGCGTATTCAGTCGGGCGTGAAATTTTTAATTTTTCCCACTGTTTTGAGCAGGTGAGAGCGTTGGATAACGTGATTCCAGCCTGCGTGCAATATGAAGCACTGTACCGATGCCGACGTATGTTACGTCGTGCTACCCGTTGGATTTTACGTAACCGTGATAGAAAATTGGGCATTGAACAGATGATCGCGTTCTATCAACCCGTGGTGAATCGTCTACGTGAACATCTGGACAGTTACCTTGTCACAGAAGAAGTGCAAGAGCATCATGAGCAAGCTCAAAGTATGATCGCGCAGGGCGTGCCTGATGATTTAGCGATGAATGTGGCACGACTCAGTAGCCTGTATTCGGCCATGGATATCGCGCAGATAGCCAAAGAGTTAGACAAAGAAATCGACTTTATCGCGAAGGTGTACTTTGTGGTTGGGGCGGACTTGTCGCTACACTGGTTCCTTAAACAGATCCACCATCAACCGGTTGAAAACCACTGGCAGGCATTGGCGAGAGCGTCCTTCCGAGAAGATTTGGATTGGCAGCAGCGGCAGCTAACGTCTGCGGTGATCACGCGCGGCATGGAAGGGGATGACGTACAACAACTGCTGGATCATTGGGTGGAGGAAAATCGTCTGGCTATCCAACGGTGGAATACGGTACTGGCGGAATTCAAAGTGGGGACTACGCACGAATTCGCGAAATTTTCTGTCGCTTTGCGAGAGTTAATGTTACTGAATCTCAATTGCCGCACCGTCGTTTGATGCTAGGTTGACCAACCCTGTCGAGATTGCATAGTCTGTCGGCCATCAACGTATGTTTGATGGCCGATTTGTTTAACAAGAGCCATGTAAGTTAAACGTTTGCTTTTTAAGTGAAAAAACAAACTGTTATTTATTGTCGTTAGGTGTCTTCCTGCATAGATAAAGCGTATTTTTATCAACAAACTTGAATTTATTTGTTGTTTTTGGATAAGAAAGGGGGATAATACCTACCCGTTTACACGGGGCTTTTATTAGGAGGTACAATGATTTACCGCCTCGCTCGATCTGCAATTTTTCAGCTGGATGCTGAAAAGGCACATGATCTGGCTATTCAGAACTTTTCTCGCTTTACTGGCACTCCTCTCGATCTATTCTATCGTCAACACGTTCCTGATCGTCCTGTTGAAGTCATGGGCATTACGTTCAAAAACCCGGTGGGTTTGGCGGCGGGCCTAGATAAAAACGGCGAATGTATCGACGCATTCGGTGCAATGGGTTTTGGTTTCGTTGAAGTTGGCACTGTGACACCACGTCCACAGTCTGGTAACGATAAGCCTCGTCTTTTCCGCCTTATTCCTGCTGAAGGTATCATCAACCGCTTTGGTTTTAATAACCTAGGTGTCGATAACCTGATCGAGAACGTGAAGAAGACCAAATACGATGGTGTTATCGGTATTAATATCGGTAAAAACAAAGACACGCCAATCGAAAAGGGTGCGGAAGATTACCTGATCTGTATGGAGAAGGTGTATCAATATGCGGGCTACATTGCTGTGAATATTTCTTCACCAAACACACCAGGACTACGCACACTGCAATACGGTGAGATGCTGGATGAGTTGCTGGCGCAGTTGAAAGAAAAACAACAGGCGTTGGCAGAGCAGCACGGTAAATATGTCCCGCTTGCACTGAAGATCGCTCCTGATCTTGAAGATCATGAGATCAAGCAAATTGCAGAGTCATTGATCAACAATAAGATCGATGGCGTTATTGCAACAAACACGACGCTCGATCGCTCATTGGTCGAAGGCATGAAGCATTGTGATGAAATGGGGGGGTTAAGTGGCCGTCCGTTACAGAATCGCAGCACTGAAGTCATTCGTCTGTTGGCGAAAGAGCTAGACGGTGCACTGCCTATCATTGGGGTCGGTGGCATTGATTCTGCTGTGTCTGCCCGTGAAAAAATGGCGGCAGGTGCCAGCTTAGTGCAGGTGTACTCTGGCTTTATCTACCACGGTCCAAAACTGGTGAAAGATATCGTCACACACCTTTAAACGGTGAGTGGAAGGGCATGACGGCGAATGATAAATGCGATGGCGTAAATCGTAGGCATTGTGGCTAGATTGATAAAAGCGTGACGATGTCACCTTTTTAACGTGTCTTTAGCGTGTCAAGACAGCCCTTCATGCGTTATCAGCGGTAAGTGACTGTTTAATGAAGTACCGATAGGATCCGTCCTCTCGGTACTTTTTTTGTCTGAATTATAGCCAGTCGCCACTTTTACTGTGTTTTTTGTCAATATTTCACTTGTTTTACAGTCTGTTTTGCTGTTTATTTCCTCTTTTTATTTAACCTGCAAAAAGTAAAATTCTCCTAAAGTTTTTTGTAAGGCGTTGGATAAACAAGAACACGAACGGATTTTGGAGCGTAACATGTTGAAACCGAATAATTCATGGATGTGGTATTACGACCAACACAATGATGCGCTAATGCTTGATCTGGGCGAAGAGATGATCTTCCGTGTCGCCATTCCAACGAAACACCTTGTCCCTTGTGCGTTCGCAAAAACCGTTTTTACGGTTGACGACGCGACAACCTACCAAACGTACATCGAGAGCTTACACCAGCTAGACCTTTCAGCCCCTCGTAAAGCGGAGTTGGCACTGAACGCCGTTGCTGCCAGTCGTTTTCATAAGCCGTTAATGCCAAAAAGCTGGTTCTTCCAGGAACAGAGTCGGGGTGTTGAGCCGAGTAACGGCGATGTCGTCACTCTGACCACGGAATTTGGTGAAGCGAATTACGTCGTTATTGAAAATAGTGGCTGTGCCAGTTTGTGTATGATGGCAGATGTCGCTCCTATTACGTTGACGGTATCGAAAGAAATGGCTTTTTGCGAAGTGATCAAAGTTATGAATAACCGCATGAAACCATTAGAGATTATTCAAGAAAGTGCACTGCATTACGCGCTTGTTGGCTAATTTTTCGTTGTTATAGCGTTCTTTATTGTATTACGCCTTCCTTTCACGCACCGCTTTGGTGTGCGCCTTGTTACCTTAGTTTCCCCCCTTTGATGCTCAATCACTTCCCACTGTTTTCCGCTTCGCTTAATACTCTTCCACCTGTTGCTTATTCGATCCATCGAATATCGTCGCTAGCCAATACCTCTAAGTGTTGACACCTCGCGTTCAGATACAATACAGGCACGCAGATCGAAGTAGGGTAGGCCAGCCCACCGTTTGCGCGCCTTATTTTGCTTACAGGTCCGCTGCGTACGTTTTTGCTCTGTGCATTGCACACTCTCCGTTTGTTCATCGTTTGCTTGTTCCATACTTTGCTTATCCTGTTTCGCTTAAATGCGGAGACCATGCTGGGCGGAAAAATCGTCCGCCGCAATGGGCTTGATAGTGGCATGATCGGTGATAGGAAAAGGAATGCCGAAGGCTAAGCGATAAAGCCATCATTAAGGCGCTGTATAGCGATTTGTACGGTTTTTTGATGATGAGCGTTAAATTTACTGTTCATTGTACACGGCGCGACTGAGTGCGATATGGCTGCTTTTTTGTCGATGATTGAAATCATCGGCGAAGAAAGGCTTTATTTCTGTTTATAAATCATGCAAGCAAAGTGATACGTCTCGAATTTTTTTATCTTTTTTGCCTTTATTTTCTGCCCCTTTTTCGTCAAATAAGACAAAAAAACCGCAATAATTCACTTATTGAAATGGCAGATCAGGTTAAGATCTTCCTCTATTTCCGCTTTGATGTAATTAAGTTACAGCCACTGTGAGGTTGCCATTCTGTCCGCTCAGGCAATACTTTCCATTTGGGAAATTATCAGGATTGCATCTTCATTCATCGTGGTGGCCGAGTGGAGAACCAAAGGCAGTGTAGAGCATTAGGTGGGCATAAATTGAGCATAATCTTGTTGGTTGCTGGTTTTCCTGTTTAGTTTTCGGTATGGCATTCAGTGTCTAAGTTGTTGGCTGTAAAGAGATTTGGCGTGATTATGCTCTTGTGTGAACAATAGCGACGAGGCGATTGGTGATATTTGTGAACAATCTGGAAAGGGGTTGCTCGCTCTCATTGTGCATGTGTGTAAACGCAATTTATGTATTTAAGCGTCGATGCGGCGCCAGGTTGTGGGTATCGGACAGCAATTGAAGGGAGGGATGAAAGATGGCCTCGCTTGAAGCGAGGGACAGATTGTCGTTTTTTTAACTAAATGAGCCTTTAACGCCGCTTTAGCACAAGGTATTTGAGCGCTTTTCAGTTATAATTCACGGCAACATAAGAGCGAAAAGAACGTCATGAATCAATATCTAGCTATTACCTCTCGAGGTCTTGAAAACCTTCTTGCAGAAGAATTGGAGCAACTGGGCGCCCAGAACATTCAGGTTGTGAGTGCCGGTGTTCGTTTTAAAGCCGAACAAGCAACAGCTTACCGTTGCTGTCTTTGGACGCGCATTTCATCCCGTATCATCCAAGTCCTGAGTGAATTTAATGTCCGTGATGACATGGACCTGTACTTGGGTGCCGCTGCGATTAACTGGCCAAGCTACTTTGGTAGCGACACGCGTATCATCGTTGACTTCAACGGTACCAACCGTGAAATCCGCAACAGCCAGTACGGTGCGATGAAAGTGAAAGATGCCATTGTGGATAAATTCACAAAGGCGGATCTTCGTCGTCCAAACATCGACCGTGAGCGTCCAGATCTGCGTATTCATATGCGTCTATCTGGCGAGAAAGGTGTACTTGGTCTGGATATGGCTGGTAGTGGCTTGCACCAGCGTGGTTACCGTAGTGAGGCAGGTAAAGCCCCGTTGCGTGAAACCCATGCTGCAGCGTTGGTCATGAAATCGGGTTGGACGGAAGATAAACCGCTACTCGATCCAATGTGTGGTTCAGGTACGCTGTTGATTGAAGCGGCGATGATGGCAGCACAAATTGCACCGGGTCTGAAGCGCAAGAAGTGGGGCTTTGAATCCATCAAAGACTTCGACAAAGAAGGTTGGTTAGAAATTCACGCAGAAGCGACCGTAAAAGCGCGTCGCGGTGTGAGTAATGTAACAACGAAGTTCTTTGGTCGTGAGATGGACCGTCGTGTGTTGACGATTGCGCGTGATAACGCGGGTCGTGCGGGTGTGAAAGATCTGATTGATTTTGAATACGGTGATGCAACACAACTGATTTGCCCTGAAGGCTTCTCGCATGGCGTGGTACTTTGTAACCCTCCATACGGTGAGCGCCTGGGTACAACGCCAGAGCTTATTTCACTTTACGGTGATTTCGGTAACCGTTTGAAGTTGGCCTTTGCGGGCTCGACGGCGTCTATTTTCTCCTCGTCGAATGAATTGCTAAGCTGCTTGCGTATGCGTGCAGACAAGCAGTTTAAGCTGCGTAACGGTGCGCTTGACTGTGTGTTGAAGACATACTGGATCACGGCGGGCGGTGTAAAGCATGTTGAAGGTGAAAAAGAGGGTGTGGTTGAAGAAACACAAGTTGCGCCTGATTTTGCGAACCGCCTGAAGAAGAACATCACCAAGTTGGACAAGTGGGCGAAGAAAGAAGGTATCAGCTGTTACCGTATCTACGATGCCGATTTGCCTGACTACAATGCGGCGATTGATAAATACAACGACTTCTTGATTATTCAAGAATACGCGGCACCGAAATCGATCCCGGAAGAAACCGCACGTCGCCGTGTGATGGATATCTTGCGTGCCACGATTCAGGTGACAGGCGTTGATAACAGCAAAGTTATCCTGAAAGTGCGTGAGCGCCAGAAAGGTAAGAGCCAATACCAGAAACTATCCAGTGCTGAGCGTCACATGATTGTGAACGAGTACGGTGTTGACTTGAAAGTGAACCTGTATGACTACCTGGATACGGGTCTGTTCTTGGATCACCGTATTACACGCCGTAAACTGGGCGTAATGGCACAAGGCAAAGATTTCCTTAACCTGTTTGCTTATACCGGTTCAGCAACCTGTCATGCCGCTTGCGGTGGCGCGAAGTCGACCACCACGGTTGATATGTCCAACACGTACCTGCGTTGGGCACAAGAGAATATGGAGCTAAACGGACAGGTTGGCAGTCAGCACCAGTTTGTACAAGCAGACTGTTTGCAGTGGCTGCAAGAAGTCGATGACACGTTTGACTTGATCTTCATCGACCCACCGACGTTCTCTAACTCTAAACGTATGACTCAGAGCTTTGACGTTCAACGTGATCACATCATGTTAATGGAAAACCTCAAGCGTATGCTGCGTCCGAATGGACAAATTGTGTTCTCGAACAATAAGCGCCATTTCAAAATGGACATCGAGAAACTGAATGAACTTGGCCTGAAGGCTAACAATATTTCTGATACAACGTTGCCAATGGATTTCGGCCGCAATAAGCAGATTCATAACTGCTGGATCATCACCCACAAGGAAGACTAAGTGCTAATCACACTTTATAGCACTGAGGGATGTCATCTTTGCGAGCAGGCTTTTAGCCTGCTCGTTCAAGCCGGCGTAGAAGAGCGCGTTCAAGTGGTAGATATTGCCTTTGATGATGCGCTCTTTTTGCGTTACGGCACCACCATTCCGGTGCTTTCACTGCATCCCACAGACTCAAATTCATCTAATACCGAACTCGGCTGGCCTTTTGAGGCTGACGTTTTGGCAACATGGTTAAAAAACAATGGCTTTAATTAATATTAGTAATGCGCAACTTGCGTACGGTGATCACGCTTTGCTTGATAAAGCGGAATTCGTTCTTCAACCCAACGAACGTGTGTGTTTGGTGGGACGTAACGGTGCGGGTAAATCCACGTTCATGAAAGTGGTTACCGGCGACGTTGTACTGGATGACGGTAGTATTCAGCGTCAAACGGAGCTGAAAATTTCGCGCCTAGAGCAAGATCCACCGCGTAATGCTGAAGGTAACGTATTTGATTATGTTGCAGAAGGCTTGGCGGAAGTGGGTCAGGTACTGAAAGAGTATCACCACCTGTTAGATTTGATTGCGGTTGATCCGAGCGAATCAAACCTTAATAAGCTGATGAAAGCACAAGAAAAAATTGACCACGCGAATGCTTGGCAGTTTGATAATCAAATTGCGACCGTACTAGAAAGTTTGCACCTTGACCCGCACACATTGCTGAGCGACCTTTCTGGTGGCTGGCAGCGTAAAGCGGCACTGGCACGTGCATTGGTTTGCAGCCCTGACATCTTGCTGCTTGATGAGCCAACGAACCACTTGGATGTGGCAACCATTGAATGGTTGGAAGGCTTCCTGAAGAACTTCCGTGGTTCAATCATCTTTATCTCTCACGACCGTGCATTTATCCGTTCAATGGCGACCCGTATTCTGGATCTAGACCGCGGTAAGCTGGTTTCTTTCCCGGGTGACTATGAGCTGTATCTTGAAAGCAAAGAAGAGATGCTGCGTGTAGAAGCGGAACAAAACGCCGAGTTTGATAAGAAGCTGGCACAAGAAGAAGTGTGGATCCGTCAAGGTGTGAAAGCGCGTCGTACTCGTAATGAAGGCCGTGTTCGCGCCCTGAAAGCATTACGTGCTGAGCGCAGTGAGCGTCGCGAAGTGGTCGGCAAAGCTGACATGAAACTTCAGGATGCGAACCGCTCAGGTAAGATTGTCTTTGAAGCAGAGAATATCTCTTACAGCTATGGTGATGCAACCATCATCAATGATTTCAGCTTTACGGTTATGCGTGGTGATCGCATCGCCCTTATCGGGCCAAATGGTTGTGGTAAGAGTACATTGCTGAAAGTGATGCTGGAGCAATTGACCCCAACGTCGGGTAAATTCCATTGCGGTACGAAGATCGATGCGGCTTACTTTGACCAGTACCGTGAAATTCTAGACCCAGAAAAAACCGTTATCGATAACCTGGCTGACGGCAAGCAAGAAGTGACCATCAATGGCGTAACGCGTCATGCACTGGGCTATTTGCAAGATTTCTTGTTCCACCCACGCCGTGCACGTACGCCTGTTAAAGCCTTGTCTGGTGGCGAAAAGAACCGTCTATTGCTAGCCAAGCTGTTCCTTAAGCCTAATAACCTGCTTATTCTCGATGAACCAACGAACGATCTCGATATCGAAACATTGGAACTTTTAGAAGAAATACTTGCCAACTATCAGGGCACGTTGCTTTTGGTGAGTCACGATCGTCAGTTTGTTGACAATACTGTGATGACAAGCTGGATTTTTGAAGGCAATGGGGTTATCGAAGAATACGTAGGCGGTTATCATGATGCTCAAGCGCAGCGTGCTAACTCGCTAACAAATATTGCAAAAAAACAGGCTGCTGAATTTGAGCAGGCTAAGAAGAAACAAGAAAATAACAAGCCGCGAGAGACAACCCAATCTACGCCTAAGAAGAAGCTATCTTATTCGCTTCAAAAAGAGCTAGAGGGTCTACCGCTTAAAATTGAAGAATTGGAAAACGAAATTGCTCAATTGCAGGAGCAAATTAACGATCCTGTGTTCTTCCAAGACGTAAAAAATGATACTCAAGCTACGCTGAATCGCTTAGCGGAAGTGGAGGCTGAATTTGAAACAGCATTTGAGCGTTGGGAAGAACTTGAGGCAATGCAAAAGGAATCTTAATGCAACAGAAGACGTTAAAGTTATCTACACTGGCGATCTTGATCGCCGGTGCTACTGGAGCGAATGCGGCGGTTTATCGAATAGTTGAAGTTGAAGACAATACAGATATTTCAACATTACCGTATTACCCTAACCAAAATGTAGATCAATCCCAAATACCTCAAAAGTTAGAGTTTCACGCTAAAGGTATTTCTGCGTCATATGTAAAGGACCCAGCAAAGCCAGATGATCCGGATAGTGATAACTGCTTTGCTTCAGTCGAAAGATGTAATGTTGATAATTACGTTGTTAGTGGTGAAGCACGTTTAGGATCAGAAGGTGTGCCATACCGCGATGTGGTTCCCTACATCAGTGATAACTACCAAGAAATCAATGATGAAGATCGTCTTTACAGCTACTGTTCTCGCAACCTTGGTCCTAATACCTGTGATAACTGGGCGCTGACCCAGTTTTACGGCAAAGGCTACAACACGAATGCTGTTGAAGATCGTACCGGTTTGGGTGGATTAGTGCGTGAGCAGGAAGCGTGGGATAAAAACTACTACGCGAATGCGACAGCACTGTTAGGCAATAGCAGTTTTTCTGCAATCGAAACCTTTGCTAGTAATGAGGCGGGCTATGATTCAGCCGTTGTTCCGACGCTAGGTAGTATTGTTACGCACTCATCAACGAACACTGTTGTTAACAGTGTTGGCAGTAATTTTGCTGTCGGCATTGCTAGTGGTGCTTACTTTGAAAAAGATGGCCGCTTTGCGAGACAGTTTAACAAACGTGGCTTTGTTAACTATGGCGATCCTGCATCACCAAGTGAGAAAGTAAGGCTGGACCCGTTTCAGGCTAACCCATTGGTTAAAAATGCAGGTCAGTCATTAGCGTTTGAGGCCGTTGAATACCCAGCAGGTAAATTACTGGTTGTTGGTAGTGCATCTTTTGCACCAAGTGATTTCGACGATGTTGACAGAAAAGTGCCTAATGATAACCGTGATGGCGATCCTCTTTTCAATGATGATGCATTTAGGAAGTGCCCAACGTATTTTGCGGATGCAGCGAACGTTGATTTAGCCGGCTTCTATGGCTCGAAAGAGTGTCAGTTGTCTGTATTTGCTAACGATGCCGTCTTTTGGACAGTTGATGGTTCATCGCAGTCGGTAGAAGCCAACTTGCTAGCGAAGCGTGAAGCATCAGATGGCGAATATAAGACGCTTGATCCAGATAATGATGATCGTTCTTTCCAAGCGGGCGCTACGTCAGTGTCTCTTGTGGGTGGTAAGCCCGTTGTGGCGGGTTTCACTACCGATTCCGTCGATCACGAATCTATCGATAAAGCGTTTGGTGGTATTTACGCTATCCGTGCCGCTGTTTGGGAACTAACTAAGCCCGATTCCACAGATGTAACGGCGGAGTCTTGGACGCGTAAAATCATTCCTGGCTTAGCAATTGAAGATGGTGACGGTGATCGTCGTTTGACGTACAGCCTTGCGACGGATGTGAATGAGAACAACAAGGTTATTGGTGTGGCGAAAAATGCCAACTCTGATAACCGTTCTTACTCTGAACGTATGTTTGTCTATGACAATGCAGCGAAACCAACAGCGCCTACGTTCCTAGACAGTAGCATTTCATCCTTGTTCTTTAGTGGTGCGAATGGTTACCCAGCAGCAATCAACAACCACGATCAGATCGTGGGCAAGTTGGATGCAGAAACGGTCAACCAGGTTGATGGTCGTTTCCGTCGTCAGCGTGCGTTTACGTATGTGATGGGTGATATCAGTACAGATTTTCCTGACGCTGATAAAGAGAAGATGGCACTGAAGCAGGGCAATGTGTACTTCTTGGATGATCTCGTCAATGACGGTAATGCGTCTGGTACGGCTAACCAATACCGTATCTTTGAAGCGACTGATATCAATGACGCAGGTGTTATTTCGGCAACCGCGTTTAAGTGTGCTGGTGGCTACGATAACCTGAGCAGTACATCATTCTGTCAAGGTGGTGCCGCTGATTCAGAGCGTACCGTTGCGGTGAAATTGATTCCGATTGCAGCCAGCGAAAACCCAACCGTTGATGTACGTCCATCGGCAGATAGCACCGTTGAACGCAGTGGCGGTTCTTTGGGTGTATTTGCACTGACAGTACTCGGTTGGTTAGGGTTCCGTCGCAGAAAGTAAATTTTTGTCAAAATTGCTCGTTTTATATTCAGGCTCACATTTTGTGGGCCTGAATTGTTTCTGGGGTTGATCTCATTGGCTATTTGACCAATTCTTAATAGTGGAGTCACCAAAGCTCCATCATTATGCAATAGTAATGAATGCAACATGTAAATTGAATAAGGATGAGGATCGTACTATGAAGAGACAAAAGCGGGATCGTTTGGAACGCGCACAATCTCAAGGCTATAAAGCTGGTATCAATGGTCGTTCCAGTGAAGAATGTCCGCATCAAGCAACGGACGCCCGTACTAACTGGCTAGGTGGCTGGCGAGAAGCAAGACAAGATCTGCAATCTGGCCTGTTTAAATAATAAACCTCCCTTCATATCACCCTTATTGAGCCCCTATTAGGAACAGGGGCTCATTCATATCCCGCGTTACCGTATTCACCTCGTCAATGCATAACAACATCTCACTTATTCGTTATCATTGTCATTGATCATCAGGGCTTACGGGACCACACAGGCGGCAGAGTGGGAGAGTCTCGTTTCGGTTTGACCGATGATTAGGTGGTTTAGGTGGTTTAGGTGACATTGTCACGTTGAGTAACGTGACGACAGGCATTAAAAAAGGTCGCCTAAGCGACCTTTTGATGTTTTGCATTCATGCTGTATGCATTAGAACGAAGACGTATCTTTAAACAGACCGACTTTCAAATCTTTCGCGACGTAGATCTCTTTACCATCAACCAGTACGCGGCCATCAGCAACACCCATGATGAGTTTACGGTTGATCACACGCTTAAGCTGAATTTCGTACGTCACTTTCTTCGCATCCGGTAGAATTTGGCCGGTAAATTTCACTTCACCCACGCCCAGTGCACGGCCTTTACCTTCGCCGCCAGCCCAACCTAGGAAGAAGCCAACAAGCTGCCACATGGCATCAAGACCAAGACAACCCGGCATCACAGGGTCACCTTTAAAGTGGCAATCGAAGAACCATAGATCAGGTTTAATATCCAATTCTGCAACGATGAAACCTTTGCCGTGATCACCGCCTTCGTCGGTGATAGTGGCGATACGGTCAATCATCAGCATGTTATCAGAAGGCAAAGAAGGAAATGCAGGGCCGTAAAGTTCGCCTTTACCACACGCAACGAGTTCATTGTAAGTATAAGATTGCTGGCGTTTCATCAACTGTAAAGCTCCTTGAATAGTATGGGAGCAATTTAGCTTACACGTGTACGCCAAACAACTCGGATCAGTGCTGGACAAACCAGTTACGGATACGGCCTAACCAACTGCTTTCATTGTCATGAATACCATGATGGAACGCATCAATACGCAACGCAATGCGTGCGAGCAAGGTATTGTCATCTTCTTCATCTTCATTACGGAAGACTTTCCCCGTTAGCAGCGGTATGGCTTCATCTACGCTTTCAACGGCCCACAGGTGGAATTGACCCGCTTTAATGGCTTCCAGCACTTCGTCATTCAAGCACAGGTGGGTCAAGTTGGTTTTCGGTAAGATAACCCCTTGCTCGCCTGTCAGGCCTCGGTAAGTACAGATCTTGTAGAAGCCTTCAATTTTCTCATTCAAGCCACCGACGGCCTGTACTCGGCCAAATTGGTCAACGGCACCGGTCACGGCGATTTGTTGATTAATCGGTTGAATGGCCAAAGCCGACACGAGAGAGCACAGTTCAGCCAGTGAGGCACTGTCGCCATCAATTTCACTGTAGGATTGCTCAAACACGATAGAGGCAGAGAACGGCAGGGCTTGATCTAAATCTAACGCGGTACTGAGGAAGGCTTGCATGATCATCATGCCTTTGGCGTGGATATTACCGCCCAGCTCCGCTTTGCGTTCCACGTCAGAGATGTCACCATCACCAAAGTGCACCACACAAGAGATGCGGGCTGGCTCACCATACGCACGAGGGTGTCCAGGCACTTCAACAACGGTTAAGCCGTTAACCTGACCCACTTCTTCGCCTTGGCAGTCAATCAGCACTTGGCCATGGTGAATGTCTTCAATGGCGCGCTCAGGCAGGTAAGATTCGCGGTACTCACGGGCATCAATCGAATCTTTCAGGTGTGTGGCAGTAATGGCTTGGCCTTGAGATTCAATGGCTGCTTCACACAATAAGCTTTGGTGCCAGATAGGACACAACGGAACGCGTGTTTGGTCTTCAGCATGGCGGGCACCGGTTTTTAGGAGTACGCGCAGTGCTTCATCATCAGCAAGATCAGGCAGGCCGGCTTTATTGATAATGGATTTAAGGTAAGCGAGGTACAGGGGTAAGTTGTCTTCATCAATGAGCAAGTCTTGCTCAAACTCACTGTACATCGTGAAGCCTGATGAGATATCCGGTTCTGCGTTGTCCAGCTCGCCCATTAAGTAGCGATCGCCAATCAACACCAGTTTGATATTAAGTTGTTCTGCTGGGGGTAACGGGTATAGCGTTTTGTGGGAGATAGGCTGCCATTCCAGCGAGCCATTCATCAACACACTCTTTAGACGGGGCCATAAGCTAGGGTTAGCTAAGATAGACCCCACAGAGAGCATGAGATAGCCATTGTGTGCTTGATGCACTAAACCGTGCTTCACTTGTGGCTTCGTGATGTGCTTATCTTCAATGGGAGGATAAACCGCACCAAACAGACTTTGTTCGGTCACGTTCTCACCGGCAACGATAATGGGCTTTACATTATCACGTTGAGCATGCTCAGTGATAAGCTCACTGATGTAATCGCGGTACACTTTGTTATCAGGCGCAATAATACGCAATACGCGAGGTTGAAGTTCGACAGCGGTAAACCGGCGTACTGCATCCGTAAGGCGATCTTGTAATGTTCCGGTAACAGCTGGGGAGAGATCGTCATACTGCTCCAAGATAGCTTGGTATTCAGTGTAGTCTGGAGTCATTGTACGCCAGGTTTCTTCATGCATGGGCTTGTGCTTTATGTCGTTAGTGTGAAAAAGACAGCAGTATAAAGGATTCAATAGCTGCATAATAGCTAAGCGTAATGTTATTTCGGTGATTTGCAGTGAGAGTGAGAACGACTTAAAAACAATCGCTTAAATATTAAAAGGGAATTGAGCTTTATGGGGGCTACAGTTACACTGTCACCATTAAGTGTAGACTTATCGAGAATCTCAGACGACTATGAAATATCAACAGCTTGAAAACTTGGAAGCCGGTTGGAAATGGCATTATTTGGTGAAAAAGTGGAAAGAAGGGTGTGCCATTACCTGCCACATCGATACCAGTGAAGCCGAAGCGGCCGTGAATGGCTTACTGGCGCTTGAGTATGAGCCAACGCGCGTCCTTCAATGGATAGACAAGCATATGTCGCCTGAGTTGGATAACAAGCTCAAACAAGCCATTCGTGCAAAACGAAAGCGCCACTTCAATGCTGAGCAGGTGCATACACGTAAAAAATCAATTGATCTTGATTATCGCGTTTGGGAGAGATTGGCTGAAAAATCCAAAGAACTCGATTGCACCTTGTCAGATACCATTGAATACTTATTGAGTGAGTCCAGTAAAACGGAGCGAGCAAGCCGTAAGGTACTGGATATTAAAAACGATCTCCATGAGTTGCTTGATTTCGACCTGGAGTAATCATTAAGCCCACGTTGTCTGATGGCCCTGTCACTTTGGGCTGTATAGGCCAAAGGAGTGCATTATGTGGTATGTGGCTTTACTGGCGGTTGCCGTGTTCGTGCTGGTGTTTATCGACCGACCTGCCATGATGTTGAAGTTTGAAGAGGGCAAACTGGTTCAGCAAAAAGGGAATATCCCACGTGGTTTCCTGATTGGCTGTAAAGATATCGCACAGAAACAGCCGTTCTCTGGCAAGATTAAAGTGTATAAAACACGCTTTACGACCAAGCTGGTTTTCTCGAAAACGGTGCCGGGCAAAGTGAAACAGCGTATCCATAACGTCTTTCCTCATAATGGGGGCTCCCGTAAGCGGGGGAAACGCGCTTAACGGGCAATAAGCCTTATACTTTTTCTCTTACATTTTGATGGCTTATCGCTTAAAAGGCTTCTTCGGAAGCCTTTGTTGTTTCTGGCGCGGCTCATCATTCCTACGACCCTTTTCTTTATTCATTCAATTAACGTGTCTTCGGTGTGTCTTTGATTGACGAAGAGACTGACGCCGAGTACACAGGAGAGCTTCTACGCGATGAGTCTGTTAATACCGCATGCCTTTCGTCTCACCCAAGGGCAAGACCTTAAAATGGCTATTCAGGCCTATGTACAGCAGCATCACTTGCAAGCCGGTTCTTTACTGAGCGGTATAGGCTGTTTATCACACGCAGAGATCCGTTTAGCGAATGCAAACCATGTGCGTAGTTTGCCTGGGCCTCTGGAAATTGTGAGCTTAGTGGGAACCTTAACACCTGAACATGTGCATCTTCATATTGTGGTGGCGGATGCGCAGGGAAAGGTATGCGGCGGGCATCTGATGGAAGGGAGTATGGTCTCTCATACCGCAGAGGTTTGTCTTGCGGCTTATGAGAACCTGTCTTTCTGTAGAGCGTTCGATCCTCAAACGGGATATACCGAGCTGGTGGTTACACCACGATAAAGCGGTAAAGCGAATTGATGATCACGTGAATGTAATGATGAGTATGCCCGCCATAATACGTAGAGACGCAAGCGTATGGCGGACAGTTAATAGGTAAAATGCCTGAAGAATGGATAAATGACAACGTTAGCGTATTAGCGTATAGGTGAAGACGATGGCGCAGGTACGCTTGCGACGGCTTGTAATAAGGATTGTTGACTTGTCATATAGGCTTTTACTTTATCTTGCAGGACGACTAATGCGGCTTCTGCTGCAAGACGTTTTTGTTTTTCATCTTCAAGTTGTTTGCCGAGGTCGACCGCTAAATAACCGCCTTTGATTAACGCTTTGGTGGTTACGTTACTCTCTGTTAGCGATTTTAATTCTTCGATCATGTAATAATGTTGTTCAATGTCTCTTATTGTAATGGCCATACTGTACTACTAAAAAGGTGATGGTAAAAAGCATCATGCTTAAACGAGGAAAGATGGCATTATCTCGCCATTTTTAGTTTTGTCAATAAGTTAGATTGCATCGTGTTGAGATGGGTAATCGGCGAATATGCAAAAATGCTATCACTTGTTATATTCTACGCGTTAGCGAATAACGGCATATTATGCAAAATGTGATCATCCATCCCTTGTTGAGAGCCTGCTATTATCATGCATGCGTGAGTTTATTGCGGAGACGGGAAGATTTTTTCTAAACAGAGTTGCAGCTTATTTAAGGACAGCGGCTTGATCAGATAATCTGTCGGATTATGCGCAATCACTTTCTTTACCGTATCCATTTCACTGTCGCTGGTCACTATCACGATAGGAAGGTCAGAGTAGATCTCTCGAATATTCATTAACACATCGATACCGTCTAATGGCTGACTCAGATTCAGATCGAGAAATATGACGTCGGCCTCATGCTTCGTTAACAGTTGATACCCTTGTTGCGCATTCGGCGCGTAGAACACTTGTGACGACGTCACGCACTTACGTAATAACTGCGCAAGGATTGTCGCCATCATCTTATTATCTTCAATGATAATACATCGCTTCATTGGGTCACTTTCCTTGTATGAACCTTTACCTGTTAACCAAACTTTGTCCGCTATGTCAAAGCGGCAATCGTTGATAAAGGTATCATAATTTAGCGCGATCAATTTAAAATGACAAACCTCACAATAATCACTATTCCGATCCAGGCACTTACGTTGAATACGTTTTTAGCTTGCTGCGCGCCACCCAATACCCTAATGGCAATAACAGGAAAAACCACAACGAGGACGGTTCATGAATGATCGTCTGCATGATTTCATCTGCAGAGAGAGAGTCGGGCTTAATGGGCGCATTCACTAATATGACGGAAGAGGGATCTTGCGCTGTCATCGCCTGGAAAATATCGTCAGTCTCAATATGCTCAAACGAATGAGGGGGGGCGGCATTTCCCGATGCTTCGCCATCTTGTACATTATCTTGTAAAAGGCTTTGTTCATGGCTTTCAACATGATTTGACGTGGCGACATTGCCTTCATTATCTGAGTCAGCGGCATTGAGTGAATCTGGAACCGGAGAGCCTGTGTATTGTTCTGACGATGCAGATACGCTTTCTGAACCCTCATTGTCACCTGTCTCATCGTTTTGTTCACTCTCGCTTGAGACATCACTTGAAGCAGAGGGGGCATTCCCTGCAGACGATGATGAAGGCGCTGTTACTTGGTCTCCTGCAGCGCTTTGACTGCTTTGTTTATTGATTGATGGACGGAAGCTTTGCCCTGATGACAGCGAAGATTGCGGTGCGTTGTTGGCTAACACCATCTGTGGTACTGAGGATGCATTTTTGCGTAAGGTCCTCATCTTCTCGAAGAGCAAAGGAGGGAAGTCATAAGCATAAGAAGCCAAGGCAACTTTAGCCGTTGCCGCGAGTGTTGGTATGTGTTGTTCGGGTAGAGAGAGTAGATTGTCTTGATATGTTGGGTTAAAAATAAGCGCATCTTTATGCTCAGGAATGATCCCCATATCAATATATAAATCTTTTGATGCTTCAAAAGCTTCCCGTTGCATCGAGATAAAAGAGGGGCGATCTCCTGTATTTCCCGTTGTGCTTTCATGCTTCCCATGGGATAGCGAGGGCAACTCTGGCGTATAGAGCGGCACGACGCCGTCTTGGACCAATAGCGGAAAGAGGAGGAATAAAAGGGCGATAAGTCTTTTTCTGCTCGTTTTCATCTTATAGTGCCACTCCTTTTCGGAGAGAAGATCTCACGCGATAGTGATCATATGCCGCTGGTGGATATTAACCGATGCGCATACCTTTAAGATAGAGCACGCAGGACAAATTGCTAATAAAAATAGCAGCTTGGATGGAATAACATCAAAAGAGGCTGGTGGATGGCAAAGTGAGAGAAAACGCATTAACTCAATGAATTTAAATGATATTATACAAGAAACAAGTGACCTTACCGCTGCACAAGGGCTGTTATCACATCACACGTCTAATGCACTATAATTTTAGTGTTGTCTTTCTATTAAACAATATTCACTGCCATAAAAAGAAAGCATCTCAGTAGAAAATGCACGTTCACATCGTCTAATTATGTTGCTGATTTAATTAAAAATCGCCATACTCCAGCCAATTTTACCTCGCTCAAAATAGGGGCTTTCCCCCCCTCGTGACTGAGCGGCATATTGGAACAATAGAGAACAACATGAATCCCATCGTTATCAGCATCTCATTACTCTTTTGCAGTAATATCTTCATGACATTTGCTTGGTATGCGCATTTAAAAGAGCTAAATAATAAACCCTGGATCATTGCAGCCTTAGTGAGTTGGGGGATAGCGCTGTTTGAGTATATGCTGCAAGTGCCGGCAAATCGCATTGGCTATAGCGTGTTTAATGTTGGCCAACTCAAGATCATGCAAGAAGTGATCACGCTGATGGTGTTTGTCCCGTTCTCGGTTTTTTATCTCAAAGAACCATTGAAACTGGACTACTTGTGGGCAGGATTGTGTTTGGTAGGGGCTGTTTATTTTGCTTTTCGCAGCAAATTTGCCTGAGTAGAAAGGGTATACCACGGTATTTCGTTGCTCTTCATGTGACGGCGTCACGTGAAAAGATGATGAAATACCGTGGCTTATAAACGATATCGTTATATAAATAAACTAATATAAACAAGGCCTTATCGTAATGATGAAGGTGCCACCAGTTCAGCTTTTCCAATCATGTGCTGATGGATAAGGAATCCACCATAGGCTGGCATTGGATTCGCAGGTAGATCCAGCTTTTCCACATCTAAGGCGTAAACGGTAATGGTGTAATTATGTGGTTTTGCATCTGCCGGCGGACAAGCACCACCAAAACCTTTAAACCCAAAATCATTGATGATTTGGCTGGCACCTTCCGGTAAAAATTCATTACTGACATTGCCTGCATGGGCCGATAAAGACGTTACTTTTACTGGAATGTTAAGCACCATCCAATGCCACCAACCACTACCAGTAGGCGCATCTGGGTCATACATCGTCACCGCAAAACTCTTCGTGCCCTTAGGCGGATTTGACCAACTTAACTCAGGCGATTCATTTTTGCCTGTGCATCCCCATTGATTAAATACTTGTGCTTTGGTTAATGTTTTACCATTTTCAACCGTCGCGCTAGATAGGGTCATCTCATCGGTTTGACTCAAAGCCAACGCGCTGGCAGAAGATAAAGATGTACTCCCCAGTATGGCTAAAGCTAAAAGTAGCGTTTTTTGACGGGTCATTTTTCTTGTACCTCTTTCATCTATAATTGCATGGGTAAGCGTAGGCGGGGGGAATCACTTGTGCAACTCATCGAGCGGTAACATAAGGTATATTATTACTACCGCCCAGTTACGCTGTAACAGAATGTTTGGTTTATATATTTAAAATCAATGTATTAGCGTGTTTACCGATGAATCATTAATGGCATATTGTTTGATAGCGAGAAGGGTGTTTTGAACGGAAAGTGTATGTCAGAGGTGACTGATACGTCACAGGGTAACGTAGCGTGGTTCGTTTGAGTTACACCGTCACTCTGGTTTTTAAGGCGGATGATAATACTGGCCCCGGCCATTGCAATAAACATGACAACAACCACGACATGACCAGTATCACCATGCAATTCTAATAACGGTTTATAGGGTGCCTTTTTAT
Source organism: Photobacterium japonica (assembly GCF_050337005.1). Classification (NCBI taxonomy): domain Bacteria; kingdom Pseudomonadati; phylum Pseudomonadota; class Gammaproteobacteria; order Vibrionales; family Vibrionaceae; genus Photobacterium; species Photobacterium japonica. Next base: position 54,366 of record NZ_JAKJSN010000035.1, read on the forward strand.
AAAACGCCTTTTGCTTTCGCGTCTTTCAGCCACAATGGAAACTCATTGAGTAGGCGGGCATATAACTCATCATCCTTGACCGTCGCAAAATCATCGATCGCAAAGAAATCTGCGTTATCACAAACGCGCCCACCCATGTCATCCAACTTCTCTAAGACGCCATATCCATGGCCACCTAATCCTACACATTGCCAGAAAATAGGCTTGTCCGATGCATCTCGAACAATCTTTTCAATTTTACTATTCTCGTAAACGCCGCCGTCGGTAATAAAAATAACATAGGCGGGGACGGTTGAGTGTTGGTAGTGTTCAACTACGGCTTCCATAACAGGGGGCTCGTTGTTGCCAAAACCAAGGCCTTTTACAATTTCACTCAGAAACCATTTTTTACTAGCAATACGATCAATATAGCCATCAATATTACTGAGCGTTACATCGGAACACTTCTTAAATTTTGTGGCAAAAGCCCACAAATCCAACGCCATGTCATCGTCAAATTGCACGGCAAGTACTGCGATGCGATCCAGTACCGACTGCACATGGCCATCTTTAAATTGACCGGACATGCTGCCAGAGCAATCTAATACAAAACCAACGCGTGCTTTAATATTGGTGAGGTTGTTTTTCTCTAATGAAACGGTGGCCGATTTAGCTAAATTAACTAAGCGCGGAGCTTTTTCTGCGATGGTTTTTTCCAATGAGACAGCCGGTGTCGCTACAGTGTCACTTTCATTCGGTTCGCCTGCAACATCCACGCCGTAGTTAATCGCTAATGGACCTAACCCTCCATAGAACCCCATGCCGCTGGCTTTGAATTTCCACTTATCATTGTGCTTGTACACTTCACCTAAAATTAGTGCTTTTTCCGACATCGACTGATTGTTTGGTGAGAACGAAAACAGACCATTCACGCTGACCGACACGCTGGCCACATCGCTAAATGCGTGCGTTGAATGGATCGCAATCGTGATGGGAACGGCGATCACGTCTGACGGAATTCGTGACACATCAAATGAAAAAGCAAAGCCACCCGTAATCGTTTTTAGTTGCACCGCATTCGCTTCAGACGCTGGCTGGTTGTAAAAAATGAAGTCGTCATCTGATCGCACTTTTTTATTGGCACCCAATAGATAGGCAGAGACATCAATCTCATTAAGCGGGACTGTGCCCGCATTAATCATCACGTTGACATCAAATTGGTGTCGATCAATCACCAGGTTTTGCCCCGATTGTAATTGGCTCATCGTTTTCCCTGTTGGTTATGGATACAGCGGTAAGGTGAAATTGCGCATTAAATCACTCAATGACGGACGGCGTGTTGAATCCATGAATGAGAGATTAGCGGAGAAGAAGTAATGATTTAAGAACGTTTGGCGAATGATGTAAATCAGACGGATAGGGAACTGGCATTCACCCGCCAGAATAACCCCACGGATTACAACAATACGCATCGGATTGTGTGGTCGAATGCAAATTCAGACGCATGTGTAGAACCGTTCGTATAACGCCGATAACCAAACACCGGATTAGGCCAGAGTTGAGCAATTAACAAACAAATCAATGAGGGAGATGTCGGATTAACGCTAACAATGGGGTATCTGATAACACACACGCCTAATAAGTAGGCTAGGCGTGTGGGTAATGCACGCACACGCACTAATTGTGACGCCGTAACAACACCAATCAGTGAGATATACATATATCAGTGTGCTTGAAATTGAAATTAACGGGCTCATTGATACTGTTATCCATTCATTTATAAAGAGATCAACGTAAGCGTCACCCACTCAAAACTGGCTTGTTTTTCCAATAAAAAATACGCTTTGTGTGTTGGCACCAGGTGCTTACGTTTACGTCAGAATACGGTTAATCAAATTTCTTTATCGTCACCATCTCTGATACAATTCGTCGGTTGTTATTATAGGAGTCTTAGATGAAATTACTGTATTGGCTGGATGATTGGCTAAGCCATTCACGTTCACAGCAACAAGCTGAACTACCCATGTCCGGGGGAGACTTACTGGGCGATGTGTATGTTAAGTATCAATTTGTTGATGTGGACAAACCATTACTGTTCACTTTTTCTCCTGCCGGTACCGACATCAAGGAGCACGATCTGCATGAAGATTTTGCCCCTTGGGGGTACCGTTTAGCGCAAAAGCAAGATGTGAATATCATTTCATTTCAGCACTTGGGGAAAAGTAACTGGTTTCGCAACAGAAACTTGATCTTCTTTCTTGAGCAGCTCTCCACCTTGCTAACACCGTTCACTTATCGTTTGGGTTATGGCCTGAGTCGTGGTGGCTTTGCGATTGGTGCATTTGCAAACTTGTTGCAGCTTGATCAGGTGTTATTGTTCCATCCTGTTAGTACAAAAAATCAGGAAAAGGCGCCATGGGACACACGTTCCAGTACGGAGATCGCGCAGCAGTTTGACTGGACCGGTGATTACCATGATCTGGACTTAGGCAAAGCGAAGGGGTACATCATTTATGATCCAACCAATAATATCGATCGCTTGCACGCAAAACGCTATCCGGAATTAACGCACCTGAGAGTCTTCGGTATGGGCCATGGTACCCATGCGACGTATTTAAACAAGTTTGGTTTCTACAAGCAGGTAGCGATCGATTTTATCCGTCATCAAAAAATCGACATTGCTCAGTTCCGTCAGCAAACCAGAACGTTACGTTTCAAAGAAGATTATTACCGCTGCTTGAATAAGGCGAACGCCAATTCTGAACATCGCTTGGGCTTACTCAGCACGGCGCACAATATTCTTGCCGCTGAAAAAGAAGAACATGTGCAGGAGCACCAAGCGCAAATTGATGTGCAGCCTCTGATTGATATTGCACTTAAACACCAGGATGAACATCCTAAAGATGCGATTCAATTACTGGAAATGGCCCAACTGTTAGTGCCGGATGATCCATTGGTCGAACATAAGCTGAGACAGCTTTCGTAAAAACGGCCACGTCACAATTCATGCGTCACCCAAAAAGGTTGTCCTCCCATCTCTCTATTAACGTTGTAGAGTAGGGAAGTCAGCCTTTTTTAACACAGAGGAAACGACCCGTTTGCATGTTTCATGATGATGAAACATGCCGATGATAGTTCCCACTACCTACAACGTAAAACAGGCATTCCCGCCAGCGAGATCATCCCATTGCAGAAACTTGAGTACATTCTGCAGGATGGGAAAGCGTACAAGAAAGGCGTGATCCGCTGGTAGCCAATAAGGCCGCTAATGAATCAGCCATTCGTCACCAATCAATTCATCCAATTCTACAAACGTGAAATGGAAATCAATCAGGCCATTGCCTACGGTTATGGCTTGCTTGAGCGCCTAGATGAAGTCATTGCCCAGCTTGAGCCGGAGATAGGCCTGTTTGGTGTAGAGGTCACGTTAAACTATCCGCTTATTCGCCACGCTCTGACACGTTGTCTTTCCTACCTAGACCGTACTGGTACCGCGTTGACCGAACAAGACTTTGATGTGTTTGTGGGGTACTTGCTTACTGAGTTGCGAGATCTCGATACATTGATTGTTGATGAATTTGATTGTGATGTATGAAAATAAGATTCAAATCAAACAATTAAATGAGAGTATGTGCTTTTATTTGGTTAAATCAATTAAGCGGGAATGGTTTAACTGTGATTAAAGTTTCTAGAATACAAGCTGGCTATTATTCTGTATCTGACGGTCGAAAAATAAAAAAAAATGGTCGAGGCTGGTACGTGATTAGTGAATCAGGGTCTCATGATTTTGGGCCTGTAACAACTTTAAATGCTGCAAAGCAGTATGTCGAAACTGGTACATCTCCAATTGGGCAACATAATCTTAGTTCTAGTCATGGGAGACGACAGAGTAAAAAAGAGTTTAATGCATATCTAGCCGCTGAAGCAAAAAATGGTAATCCATTTCCAGCAATATTATGGATGATAGTTGTATTTACCCTATGTATGTTCTTTGTTGCTATTGATTACGATTTACTTTGATGGATTTTTGTGACCCCACTCACGAATTTTAATATTATTGAGAACTACACTATCAATAATAATAGCTGTTTAAAATCAGTGATTTACATTTGCCTTCTGCGCTGTAATCTTGAGTTGTCAAGATTAATCAGGAGGTATGTAATGAGCAAGAAATTAGACGTTGATATGATGCTTACTCAGGTGAAATTCTGGAGTCCAATTACAACTAACCCGCAGGTGCCATACAGATATATAAATGAATACCTTGAAATATTTAAATTGCTAAAGGATGACTCTGAAAATTATCATCGAATATTTGAATCTATCAGTGAAATGAAGGAAATGTTTGATAATGAGGCTCTTGATAGTGAATATAGGTCATTTAGAGCTAAGCAACTTAGAAAAGAAATGTATGCTCTGCTAGGAGAGATCTAAATCACATTTTCAACAACCCGCAAGCCTATAGGTTTCGCGGGCTTTTTTGTGTTTGCCTTAAAAYCGAATCACTTGCTTTTCTGTAGGGGACTTTTACGTAAACCAACAGAGAGCAAACAACATGGATGCAAAAACAAAGGGCTATGTGATCACAGGTGTGMTTGCATTAATGGTTGCCGGTGCCGTGGTATGGGCATCGAACAACGTTGATGCCGTCGAAGACGTGATCGGATAAGGGGAAGCATAATGGAATTATTGCAAACCCCGTTCACCACGAACAATGCCACCAATGCCAGTGGTTAGGCGGCGGTAAGTAGTGACAACAATGGTGTGATGGTTACCGGTGTGGATGCGTGAACATGAGAAGGTACTGACTCTTTTATTACTTAACTGTTACGGTGTCACGACATGGTGATTTCTACGAAAAAAATAGCCAAATACACACACCAAACCGCTGAAAAACCCAGCAATACACCACAGCCCGTTTCAAATAGGCAATCATGGACATGATTTGTGGAGACAATCACCGATGTGAACAAGAATAACACTGATACACCACGCGGCATTCGTAACAACAACCCGCTGAATATTGAATTTACCCCCGTAACAACTGGCATCAACCATATCTCTGTTTATCCCAATTTAAAGTGTCTGCCTGATTTCCCAGTTTAAAATGTCTCTTTTCAAGGTAGTTCATCCTGCCTCGATATTGGCTGTAGAGTAGGGAAGTCAGGTCTTTTTCCTGCTGGCTTTGAATTGTTCCGGGTGAACCAATACCGGATTCAATGCTTCAAGTTGTCGGATGGCTCGTTGTTGGGCGGTACGTTTCGGGGCTTTTTTGCTGCGGCCGCGTTTTTGTTGTTGCTCGAATTCTTGCTGTTTGGCTTGAGCAAATTTCAGGACTGCACCGAGTCGTTTGTTGTCGACTATCTGGCCTTGGTCAACGTCAGCCAGTTTATCGAATACTTTGAACGTGAGTTTTCGATGGCCGTACTGAATGGCGATGGTGCCATCTGGCCGATCCAATATCTTTACGACCTGATTAACTAATCGCTGGTTTTCCTCTGTTGGATCAATAAGATAAACAACTTTATCATATTGAAATGTCAGCGATTTAGACAGCTTACGCAGTTCTTGCCAGGCAAAAATATCATCAAGCTCATCAATGGATTCCCGAACTGAACGATGCATATCTTTTGGGTACTTAGCGGGTTTGGCAAAGCGCCGGTTGAAATCAGCGATGAAGTCGGGGAGCCTGGCATTGGCTTGCTCGATAGTATCGATACCTTGCAACCGCATTTCTTTCACTAAGCGATCCTGTAACGTTTTATTCGCCCGTTCGACACGGCCTTTGGCTTGTGAGCTGTTAGCGCAGATGAGTTCAATGTTCAGATCATGCAATACACGACCAAACTGAGTCAGTCGTTCGGTCTTTGCATCCCGTTTACTGACATGAAATACTGCGTGGCGATCACTGTAGAAGGCCGTCGGCTTGCCGTGTTGTTCAAGGTATTCACGGGTTGCGGCCATATAATCAAACGCGGACTCGGTTTCACTGAACCGTAAGTTCATCAGTTTACCTGTGGCATCATCAATGAAAACCAACAGACAACAGTGCGGGCTGCGGTCTTCGAACCAGTTATGATGGGAGCCGTCGATTTGGATCAGTTCACCCARACARTCACGCCGGTTGCGAGGTTGGTAGATCTTGGGTTTGCGTTTGGCATGGGGAACCCAGAGACCATCGGCAATCATCCATTGGCGTAATGTTTCCAACGAAACGTGGATGTCATGAAGCTCAACGAGTTTTTCATGTGCTAGCGTTGGGCCGAAGTCAGGATACTTTTCATTGAGCAGTTTCAGGCAGTGGTATCGAACATCATCACAGATTTTATTTGAAGATGGTTTACCTCGGCGTTGATGGACAAGACCAACTGCGCCAAGTTGACGAAACCGTGTAAGCAGTCGTTGAACTTGGCGAACACTGATTGATAGGATTCGTGCAGCATCAACACGTCGAATGCGTTTGGCGCACACATCACGAATAGCGCCAAGGCGAAGGATCTCTTTGTCATTCATGGTTACCAACATCGATTGTTTATCTCATATAGACCAGAACAGAGTCTGATCACCATAGGAAAAACAGGACATTTTCACTTTGCAGAAAAGAGACACTTTAGCTTTGGAGCTACAACCATGGTGCGCATAATCTATCTTATGTTAAATAAGGTATCTGATATTGATGATTATCATGGGTTTACTTAACGTTTGAGCCTTTGCCTACTTCCCTCGTCTATCGGTTGGCTTTCAAATGTTGTTTCATGAGAAAAGCATTTAACAGTATTGGCTATTTACCATAAAATAGGTAATTAACATCG